>NZ_JANSJJ010000131.1:0-782 GCF_047502715.1 Synechococcus sp. H55.10 | reverse complement strand
AAAGGTAGGGATCAACCCCGCGGGTGTGCGGCGGAAGTTGGGACGAGCGCTGGCGGTTCCCTCCCCTTGCGGTGAAAAAGTAGGGATCAACCCCGATGGACGGGAGTTGCCCTATCCGCCACCAGAACCCAGGGTTTCCGTCCCCTTGCGGGGAAAAGGTAGGGATCAACACCGGGTGGCGGCACACCCGCTAGGGCCCTTCGAGAAAGGTTTCCGTCCCCTTGCGGGGAAAAGGTAGGGATCAACTTGGGAATGCTTGCGGGCATTCCCAATTTTGATATCCAAAGTTTCCGTCCCCTTGCGGGGAAAAGGTAGGGATCAACGAGATTGAGGTAGCAAGACTGGCCGACATCCTTAGGATGGAGTTTCCGTCCCCTTGCGGGGAAAAGGTAGGGATCAACCCTCGTCCAGCAGGGCCGCCACTGCCCCGACCAGGTCGGCGAGGTTTCCGTCCCCTTGCGGGGAAAAGGTAGGGATCAACATAGTGAGGGAGAGCGCATTCCTGCGGAATATATATTGGCGTTTCCGTCCCCTTGCGGGGAAAAGGTAGGGATCAACAGTCTACGACCGCCTCGCCGAACACCTCGGCGAACGCGCGTTTCCGTCCCCTTGCGGGGAAAAGGTAGGGATCAACGCCCCAGGCCCGCTTGCTTGGTAGATAGACGTATCGTTTCCGTCCCCTTGCGGGGAAAAGGTAGGGATCAACCCCGTGGCTTCAACAATAATGGTTGAAGCTATCTGGCTCTAGGTTTCCGTCCCCTTGCGGGGAAAAGGTAGGGATC
>NZ_JANSJJ010000130.1:0-783 GCF_047502715.1 Synechococcus sp. H55.10 | reverse complement strand
GTCGTACACAGGCCAACTCCGACAGGCTGTCCTGCCGCATCCTACCACTGGAGTAGAGCAGATCAAGTCTCCTCCGCAAGAGGCCAGGGAAAGTCAGGCCACTCCCAAAGGGGATCCGTGGAGTGCACCCGGTGCATCCCCGCTGCCGCAAAGCGGGCAAAGGCTGCCTCCGCCTGCTCGCTAAAATCGACAATGCCGGGGATCACTACCGGCGAGGTGCAATCTTCCAGAAGGTAGACCCTCCTGGCTAGGCTGGGATCTCTAGCCTGGATCTCCTGCAGCAGGTCGCTTACCGTCCAGGCAACGCAGTGGCTTTTGGCTTGGCCAGCCACAATCAGGGCATCAAATTCCAGGAGGTGGTCGATAAGGGATTCATTTTTCTCGTCGATGGGATCCCCCTCCGGCCCCGTCAAGACCTCCGGGCTGAGGGCAGAGTAATTTTCCGTCAAGGGGTTGGCTCCCTTGAGCTGTAAGCTGGGCTGGCTGCCGCGGGCAATGGTGTGGAAGAAGATCGCCTCCTCCACTGCCGGCACCAGGGCATGGCCAATCCCACCCAGCATGGAATGGTAGGGCCAGACAATGAGGGGATATTTCCCCCCTTTCTCCAATTGCTCGGCATAGTGGAGGGCATAGACCTGCAGCCGCGTCAGATCCCCCTGGGTGAGGTTGGCGGCCATGGCAGGGTTGATCCGCCAGCGTCCTGAGCGAATCTCGGCTGCCGAGATGGCGGTAGCTGGCTCGGGATGGGATCCCTGGGCATCCACCCAAAAGACGGGGTGGAAG
>NZ_JANSJJ010000129.1:0-785 GCF_047502715.1 Synechococcus sp. H55.10 | reverse complement strand
CAGATACAGGCGTAGGGATCGCATAAAGGCAGGCCCAGTTGGCAGCTATTTCTTGGTGTGTGAGGTGCAAACTCTATGGTCAGCCAGACTTTGAATGCGGGCCCTGGCCGCAGTTCTCTCCCTGTCCAGCGCAAAACCGCGACCTTGGCCCCTCGTCCCCATCCAAGGACTACTCCGCCCCTCCCCGCCGGCAAAGTCAGAACCAGTCGCCCCCAACCCTCGAAATAAGCCTATACCCCTAGCCGGGATCCCGCCTGGAGAGAGCACCTGATCTGGTGGAAGCAGATCTCCACCGGCATAGCCCTCGTCTCGGGGTTGTCGGTGCTGAGTGTCTACAGTTGGACGGTGCATACCCAAAGCCGGTGGAGCCAGCGCTACCGAGTGTGGCAGCAGATGCAGCGCAACGAACGACAGTTTCTCCTCACCCAAGAGTCCATCGCCAATTCCTTGCGGGAGATCGCTGACCGCTCCGACATGGTGCCTCTGGTACCGGAGCGGATGATCGAGGTGCCAATTGCCCTCCCCAGCACAGCTTCTGGGCAGGGGCAAAACAAAGCCAAGCCTCTGGAGGCATCCGAGCAAGCCCCTCCTTTTTTTTATCCGGTTGGATACTAATCCAAAGGCTCTAAGCGGTAGCGGCTAAGCCAGTGATCCAAGTGCACCTCCTCCTCATCCAGGAGTTGGGCGTTGATCAGACCCCGCTTGAAGGCAAGGCGAATGGCGCGGGCCCGCAAGCTAAAAGTTGTGCCCCACTCCTCGCTCTCAATTTGGTCGTTGCTCACCTC
>NZ_JANSJJ010000128.1:0-807 GCF_047502715.1 Synechococcus sp. H55.10 | reverse complement strand
CCTTCGGGGGGATCCCTAGAAATTGGAAACACACATGTAGGTGGGATTAGCGGTAGGGCACTCAGTTTGGCGTTCCCCCTTCGGGGGGATCCCTAGAAATTGGAAACCTTGGGCCGAGGCTTGGCGGGCCGCCAACTCCCGTTCTTGGTTCCCCCTTCGGGGGGATCCCTAGAAATTGGAAACAGCCCTACTTTTTTAGCCAAGGCAGCCGCCAGCTTCCGCGTTCCCCCTTCGGGGGGATCCCTAGAAATTGGAAACTACCCGCCCCTCGCAGACGAGGTGGGTAAGGTATAGGTGTTCCCCCTTCGGGGGGATCCCTAGAAATTGGAAACTTTCACGTCTTCTCCACCCACGGATTTAAGCCAATCCAGTTCCCCCTTCGGGGGGATCCCTAGAAATTGGAAACCCCTTGGTTTCAAGGGACGTGTCGTTGAAGAGAGTGGGGATGTTCCCCCTTCGGGGGGATCCCTAGAAATTGGAAACTGCCACGCCGCCACCCACTGGCAAATTCCGTCACCCCCTTGTTCCCCCTTCGGGGGGATCCCTAGAAATTGGAAACTTCCGACATAATCTTTTGCTTCCATCATCTTGTCCTCCTAGTTCCCCCTTCGGGGGGATCCCTAGAAATTGGAAACCTCACCAACTCCTGACGATGGCGTTCCAGCTCTTCAGGCCGTTCCCCCTTCGGGGGGATCCCTAGAAATTGGAAACAAAGCTTATTCTGCCCCAGCCCCTTCCTTCCCCTAATAAGTCGTTCCCCCTAGGGTGGGATGCGTAGTACTGTATGTTATAAAAGACTGGCCCGGC
>NZ_JANSJJ010000127.1:0-808 GCF_047502715.1 Synechococcus sp. H55.10 | reverse complement strand
GGTTCGAAAGAGTCTCCCCTGAGACTTAGGGGTCTTCGTTCAGTTGCTAGTGCCCGCCCAGGTCATCGCCTGCCAGAACGCCGCGGAAGGTTGGTGCAATACAATGCGATTGCCATCGGGATCCTGGAAGTCCACCTCCTGGCCGTGAAAGGCCTGCCGCAAGGGCGAAACGGGGATCTGGTGCTCCGCCAACACCGCCGCTAGGGATCCGAGGCATGCCGCCAGATCCTGCACCTGCAGGCAAAGACTTACTGCCCCCGCCTGGGCGGCAAACTCTGGATGGAGACTGCGGTAGAGGCCCAGTCGCAGGCCAGGCAGGCGAAACTCCACATACACTGGCTCTCCCTCCCTGGAGAGCTGAACTTGGGGCGGGATCCCCAAGAGGGTCTGGTAAAAGTGCAACAAACGGGGCAAATTGGGGGTGGCCAAGCTCAGCAAAGCTGCAACAATCTGCATCGCAACCGGAAAAAGGAAGCTACCCATTTTAATCCCAACTTCCGCTGATGGCCAGCCCTAACTGCGCCACTCGGAAAGGGATCCCCGTGGCGGGGGAGATTCTCTCCCAGGATTGGATTATAGTAGGTACCGAGACTTGCTGCTCTTCACGAAGTAAAAACTGGAGCAACCTACCGTGGGGCTATTCAGCCGATTTTCCCGTGACATGGGCATCGATCTGGGCACGGCCAACACCCTAGTCTATGTGGCTGGCCGCGGCATTGTCCTACAGGAGCCCTCTGTTGTCGCCATCGACCAAAACACCAAACACCCGCTGGCCGTGGGGGAAGATGCCAAAAAATTGTTGGGCCGT
>NZ_JANSJJ010000126.1:0-811 GCF_047502715.1 Synechococcus sp. H55.10 | reverse complement strand
GCCTAAGGAAACTCAACCCAAGGCTAACCCAAATCCGGCAAGATAAAGAGGAGATAAAGCTTCGGATTCCGCAAGATAGCTCTCGCCTAAAAATAGCTTTATCTGCCCTCAACGCAGCCTCCGTGAAGCTTCTATGAAGCTGCCATAGAGCGAAGATTCAGGAGGCTCTAGCTCAAACATTGCCTTCGAGGCCCGCTCGCTGTTGGGTAGAGCTATCTGCTTCCAGAAAGTCGTGATCCTCAAGGCTACCGGGATCCAGGTAATCAGGCAGCGGCTTGCCACTCCCCCGACTAAAGTTGGGGAATTCTTACGCAGTCCACAAACAGACTTGCAAAAGTGCTGTCAAGACACCCCTGCACAGTTCCCTAAGGCAAAGCCCCGAGGTTCTGCTTACTTTGCTGTTCGCGTCAGCGGGGTAGAGTCCTTGCGAATTGGCACCCGCGTTGACTAGCCACCCCTTCCCGGTTTGGTACAGTCCTCGCTTCACGGCGGTTTGGAAAGCCCCTGTTGCGCCACTTGGGGCTCTTTCTCACCCGGAGTGGAGTTTAAGTACAGGGTTTCTTCTCTCAGGCTGTTGCCATAGCCTTCACGGCTTTCAGAACGAGATAATCTAACATACCAGTGTTCTCTTCGCCGCGGTAATTAAAAGTGGAGCGCACCAGCCACAGCCCTTGCCGTGTACGGCAGCAGAGGTTCAACAGTGTGCGAGCCAGAATTTGTTGACGCGCCTGTAGGTCTTGGGCCGCGTCGAAAACCTCCCCATCCCATTCCGGCGTCAGCACACGGCTGTTGTAAAGCACACGCCAGAGAG
>NZ_JANSJJ010000125.1:0-115063 GCF_047502715.1 Synechococcus sp. H55.10 | reverse complement strand
GCTCCAATAACAGTATGCTTCTCCCCCTTGTATCTCTGACGATAATGATAAGCTCTTTGACCGCGTAAACTCCGAGCTACTCCCCGTTCCATTCCCTCCCACACCCCTGTCTGGTCGAGGGCAATCAAATCCTCCGCTGGAATATCCCTGACTTCTTGACGATAAGCTAGTCGTTCTCTTTGCACCGCCTCTTCTTGGACTCTCGCGCTGCGGTAAGTCTTTTTTTTAGAGTCATTCCTTGCTTTTTCAAGAAATTGTGTATCGTGACAGTACTTACATCAATTGCTAAGCGCTCCCGCAACAGTTCTTGATACTGCCACAGGTAGAGGTCTGGGTGTTCTGCAATGATTGCCATCACTTCCTGTCGATGTTGTTCCAAAATACCCACTCGCTTGGTGCCTACTTTCTTGGGGGTTAAATCTTGAGTTTGTTGGTACTGTCGCACCCAGCGGTGTACTGTTCTTTTGGTCACCATGAACCGTTCGGCTACCTGGCGGATGGAGGTCTTACCTGCCTGATAAGCTGCTACAACTCTTTGCCTTAGATCCAAAGAATGGGTTGGCATTCCCTTCTCTCCTTCCTCTTGAAACCTGTACCCTATTTTAAATTAACAGGCTGTAGCTTGGACTCCACAAAGTAGCTTTGTTGTAGGGCTGTAGTAACAAACACCAAATGCGCCTGTAAGCTAGAAATACTGCTGCGTTCTTCCCTTAGTTCTATGGGCTGGCATAGACATGCCAACTTAACTTGAGCTCATGAAAGCCCGGTGCAAGTACAGTCTTTACCCTACAGACCAATAGAGGCCAAACTTAGCCCAGTTGTTTGGCTGTGCCCGCTATGCTTGCAATGAAGTTTTGGCCTCCTGTCAAGGGGTTGGGAACCCTTTAAACACACAGATCAGCGAACCTGGCCTGGGAAAGTTTGGCGAGGGAGAGCCTTGGAGCTTGGCCATCTTCGGCCCTCCGCCCCTCAGCAGCTAGGCTGCTTCAACCTCTTGGGAAGCCCCTCGAGAGGAAGACGGCTTGAGAAACAGGGGTAACTCCTCAGGCGATCGTGATCTTGTTCTCCAAGGGTGAATCCGAAGCTGGGCCTGCTCCGTATTTGAGATGGCTTGTTCTCCGACCGAGGAGCTTTTTCCATGTTGTTGACGTTTTTGCTGGATTCAGCCTTTCGGCTTCGTTTTGTCTGCAAAGCTTTTTGGGGTGTTTGCCTGGCTGCTGCCTTGTTTCTCAGCGGCTGCGGGAGCGGCAGCTCGGTAACCCCTGCGCCGGGAGCTGTAGTCTCTACGGCTACCTTGACCCTATCTCCTGCTGCCGAAGTACCGCCGGTAGCGGTGCCCAGCTCCGCCAGCGGCAGTGCTGTTGTCACTTTAAACCAGACCGCCCGTACTCTATCTGTCCAGGGGAGTTTTACGAATCTCACGACCCCACTTTTGCCGATCGCCAATTTTGGCCCCGGCCACATTCACCTGGCCCAGCCCCAGCCGGGACAATCTTTCGCCCAGGCCACAGGCCCGGTCGTCTTTGTCCTGAACATGTTGCCCAATCCCGACAATCAATCGGGGAACTTCCCGCTAGAGGCCCAACTCACCCCTGAGCAGGTCTCCAGCTTCTTGGCCGGGGCCTACTACATCAACATCCATACGCAGGCCAACCCTCCCGGCGAGTTGCGGGCCCAGGTGGTTTTCCCTCGCTAAATCTTGAAGGCGACTTCTCAGCCGCCTAAGCGGTGCGGAGCATCTAAAGCATTTGGCGCAAATGCTGGGGCTTGCGCTGCCTTTTTTCTGGTCAACTCAAGAAGATTCGGCACAATGGGGAAAGCCATTTCACCCTTACCAAGCAGTTGAGGACATCGCTATGGCCTACAAACTCTGGATCGACGGCCAATGGGTCGATAGCCAAGGGGGGGGCTTGATGACCATCGAGAACCCGGCTACTGGCGAGGAACTAGCAGAGGTGGTGGATGCCAGCCCGGCCGATGTGGATCGGGCGGTGCAGGCTGCCCAGACGGCCTTTTACGATGGCCGTTGGTCGAAACTCACGCCTGGCGAGCGCTCCCTGGCCCTCTGGAAATTGGCGGATCTCATCGAAGCTCGCGCCGCCGAATTGGCACGTGTAGAGTCGGAAAACACCGGCAAGCCCTACGAGCTGGTGAGCTTGGGGGGAGATTTGCCGTTTGCGGTCGACAATCTGCGTTTCTTCGCTGCCGCCGCCCGCGACATCCATGGCTTCGGCGCCGGAGAATACGCCAAGGGTTACACCTCGCTATTTCGCAAAGAGCCGGTGGGGGTGTGCGCGCAAATTACCCCCTGGAACTACCCGCTGCTGATGGCCGTCTGGAAGATCGGCCCTGCTCTGGCTGCTGGCTGTACGGTGGTGCTCAAGCCTGCTCCCACCACCCCTCTGACCACTCTGATGTTGGGGGAACTGATCGCTGAAGCCGGGATCCCGCCGGGGGTTGTGAACATTGTTACCGGGGGCAATGCCACCGGCCAAGCTTTGGTGGAGCACCCGCAGGTGCGCATGGTCAGCCTTACCGGCTCTACCGCCACCGGCAAGCAGGTGATGCGCACCGCCGCCAATACCCTGAAGCGGGTGCATTTGGAGTTGGGGGGGAAAGCGCCCTTCCTGGTTTTTGCAGATGCTGACGTGGAAAGCGTGGCCGCCAAGGCCGCCTTCGCCGCCACGTTCAACACCGGCCAGGACTGTACGGCAGCCACCCGCGTCTATGTGCACGAGAGCAAGCTGGCGCAGGTGCAGGAGGCCATTGTGGAGGCGATGCGCAAAGTGACACTGGGATCCCCTTTTGAGGCGGGGGTGGAGATGGGTCCTTTGGTCTCGGCAGCCCAGCGGGAGCGGGTGATGGGATTTGTGGAGCGGGCCAAAGCCGAAGGGGCCAAAGTGCTGACCGGCGGGCGGATCCCTTCCCAGTTTGACCGGGGCTACTACTACGAACCCACAGTGATTGCCAATGTCGATCAAAAAGCGGAGATCGTGCAGAGTGAGGTTTTTGGGCCGGTTCTCACGCTCGGCTCGTTCCGCGAAGAAGCGGAGGCGCTACGCCTGGGCAATGACGTCCTATACGGGTTGGCGGCTTCTGTGTGGACTCAAGACATCGGACGAGCCATGAAACTAGCCGCTGAGCTGGAGGTGGGCACCGTCTGGATCAACGACCACATTCCCATTGCCTCTGAGGCTCCCCATGGCGGCTTCAAACAATCGGGATTTGGCAAAGATCTTTCCGCCGAGGCGGTGCGCGACTATCAGATTACCAAGCATGTGATGATCGCCACCCCCTGAAGCTACGACCATCCTGAGCAGCCATAAAACGAAACAGCAGCAGTTCAACAGGGACATCTCCAGTTTTCCGGAAACCCTTTGCTGCCTCGTTCGCCCCGGCAGCGCGGAGCGCTATCTCAATCTCCCCTCTCCCTTTGGGAGAGGGGCTGGGGGTGAGGGAGCAGAGCGGTCTGGGAACGTCCCTAGAAATCTCGGTCGCGCAAGCGGTGCGTCGCTTGAAAACGATAGACTGGGGTGTACAAGCTCTCAATCTGCCCTGGATCTGGGAAGATTCTCAAAAGATCGCCAAGATCTAACCGTCGATGACCCACCTCCCTAAGTCCCCTTCGGGATCTGCAACCCTGGCCCCTCCCCGCACCTTCCCTCTTACCGCCGTGGTCGGACAGCAAACCGCCAAGCTGGCTCTATTGTTGGCGGCGGTGGATCCCGGCTTGGGAGGGGTGGTGCTGGTGGGGCCACGGGGCACGGCCAAGTCGGTTTTAGCCCGAGGGATCCACGCCCTGCTGCCTCCTATCGAGGTGATTGCCGGCTCCTATTGCAACGACGACCCGGCGCGGCCCGAGACCTGGTCAGACTGGGCCAAGGCCCGCTACCCCCAGGGAACAACGCCCCCCACCCGGGTGATGGCCCCTCCCTTTGTCCAGATTCCCTTGGGGGTGACGGAGGATCGGCTCTTGGGATCCGTGGATGTGGAGGCCTCGGTGAGGCAGGGGGAAACGGTTTTCCAACCGGGGCTCTTGGCCGCCGCCCACCGGGGCGTGCTCTATGTGGACGACATCAACCTCTTAGACGACGCCATCGTCAACCTGCTGCTGACGGTGGTAGGGGAGGGGGTAAACCGCCTGGAACGGGAAGGGCTAAGCCTGCAGCACCCCTGCCGGCCTCTCTTGGTGGCCACCTACAACCCCGAAGAGGGATCCCTGCGCCCCCACCTGCTGGATCGCCTGGCCATGGTGGTGCCGCTGGAGCGGGAGCTGAGCCTGGAGGAACGGCGGGAGATCGCCCAGCGGGCCAACCAATTCGGCGATGCCCCCGACCCTTTTCTGGCGGAACACCAGGCGGAACTGGAGGAAATCCGCACCCAGATTATCCTGGCGCGGGAGTGGCTGCCCCAGGTTAAACCGCGGCGGGAACAGATCCACTACCTGGTGCAAGAGGCCATCCGCGGCAACGTCCAAGGCCATCGAGGGGAGCAGTTTGCCCTGCGGGCCGCCTGTGCCCTGGCCGCGCTGGAGGGACGGGATCGCCTGGTAGCCGAAGATCTACAACAGGCGGTACAACTGGTGCTGCTGCCCCGCGCCCGCTACGACCCCGAGCAACCCCCGCCGCCACCCCAATCGCAACAGCCGGAGCCCCCGCCGCCAGACCCCGACAACGCCGGTGAGGACAAGGAGGAAACGGATCCCCAGCCGGAAAATCTCAGCCTGCCGCAGGAGTTTTTCTTCGATCCTGAGCAGGTGGCCCTCGACCCGCGCCTCTTGGCCTTCGCCCAATCTCTGAACCAGCAGGGAAAAACGGGATCCCGCAGCCTGGTGTTCAGCGCCGACCGGGGCCGTTACATCAAGCCCATTCTGCCCCAGGGCGTCAACCCCCGCATCGCCGTCGATGCCACCCTGCGGGCTGCTGCCCCCTACCAGAAAAGTCGCCGCCTGCGGCAGCCGGGGCGGGCCGTCATCGTCGAGCCCGGCGACATCCGCGCCAAAAAGCTGGCCCGCAAAGCTGGAGCCTTGGTGATCTTTGTGGTGGATGCCTCCGGCTCCATGGCCCTCAACCGCATGCAAGCGGCCAAAGGCGCCGCCCTGCGCCTGCTGACCGAGGCCTACCAAAACCGCGACAAGGTTGCCCTCATCGCCTTTCGTGGCGAGGCTGCCGAAGTGCTGCTGCCCCCCACCCGCTCCATCGAGCTGGCCCGCCGCCGCCTGGAATCCCTGCCCTGTGGCGGGGGATCCCCACTGGCCCATGCCCTCACCCAAGCGGTGCGCCTAGGGGTCAACGCCCGCGCCAGCGGCGACGTGGGTCAGGTGATGCTGGTGGCCCTCACCGATGGCCGGGGCAACATCCCCCTCAGCCGCTCCCTGGGACGCAGCGAAGGCGATCCCATCGACCTGAAGCAGGAGCTGCGGGAGATCGCCCTGCGCATCCGTGCCCTGGGATTGAAGCTGCTTTTCATCGACTCGCAGAGCCGCTTTGTAACCACCGGCTTTGGCGCCGAGCTGGCGGAACTGGCGGGCGGGCGGTACTTTCATCTGCCCCGCGCCACCGACCAGGGAATTGCAGCCGTGGCCCGCTCGGCCATTCAAGAAGGACGCACTTCTCTCTGAAGGAGCAGCCGCGGCGGTGTTTGTAACTTTTCTTAATGGTTGGTTATGATCTCTGTAGGCGCTCTTCACCTTGCCCTATGACTACAGGACTCCTGCCGGAACTGCTCCTTGAGAATCCTATGGCTGTTGACTGGGTCAGTCGGGGCGTGAGCGCAGCCATTCGCGCTCTCTTCAAGCAGGTAGAGCGGCTGGAGGCGCGTGTGCGAGTCGAGCCTGTCGCCAAGCTGTTGCAAGGACGCATCGACAGCTTTGAGCTGTTGGGCCAGCACCTGCAGATGTACAACGGCCTGAGGCTTTCGGCCCTAGAGCTGTTTTGCAATGCTGTGGCCATTGATTTCAGCCAAATCTGGCAGGGGAAGATCAAGCTGCGCCAGCCGGTACAGGCCACGATGCGGGTGGTGCTGAGCGAAGCCGATCTGGCCCAATCCTTCAACACGCCTTTTGTGCTGAACAGGCTGGCCTTGGTAGGGCAGGATGGCAAATCCCTATCCTTCCACCACGTTCGTATCGCCATCACTCCGGCGCGTCGACTGGAATTGCAGGCAAACGTACAGCAAGCAGAGGCCAGGTCTCTCCGCGTTGGTTTTTCCGCCCAGGTTGAGGTGGTGGAGCAGCGTCGCATCCGCTTTACAGATCCGATGTTTGTGGGTGATACAGAGGCGGAGCTGGCGTTGAGCCGGGCCTTGGTCGATCACCTGAATGGGCTTCTGGACTTGGATCAGTTGGCCTTGCGGGGTACGGAGCTGCGGGTAGATCGGGTGAACCTACAGCCCCGGCAGATGGTTCTGTACGGCAGCGCCACCCTGGCGCACTTTCCCATGCGCCAACCGCAATGGGAAAATGCTTGACAACCTTTCGGCGGGCAGCTACGCTCAATAGTGGTGAGGAGTGAAGAGAAGAAGCCTCTGGGGTCGAAACACGGACAGACTCCCAGAGGTTTTTTCATGGCCTATTCACGCGATCCCAATCCCGACGGGGACGCCGCGCCCATGCCCAGGCCCGCCGGGTTTTATAGTCATCTCAAATGGCAATGCAACGTTTCTCTACGTCGTTGTTGCTACACAACGCTGTTCTAACTCCCCTCTCCCTCTGGGAGAGGGGTTGGGGGTGAGGGTAGCGGCGCGGAGCGCTTGGGTTGGCGACAAAGTGTCTCAATCCTGTTTGAAACGACTATAACCCTAGGGGCTGGAAGACTTCTCTCAGCACTCCAGGCGTCCCAGCCGGCTCTGGATTTGAATTCAGGCTGGGACAGAGCGCTTGGCGCAACTCTTTGCCCGGCAGGGATCGGGTGTCAGGGATCCCAGTTCAGTTGGGAGTGCCCCTGTTTTTCGCCGGCCCTCTTGACCCCTCTGCTGGTCTCTGGCCTAATTCAAGTTAAGCCTCTCTTCCATTCCCCCTTGAGACACCGCCTCCTTGAGTTTTGGCGTCGCCGCTTTCCCCACAGCTTGCGCACGCAGGTGGCGCTGGTGATTGCCAGCCTTTCCTTTGTCCCCAACTTGGTGTTCATCCTGTCGGTGCAGTGGATCTGGCCCGACACGCAATTTAGTGCCGAAGGGATCATTCTGCTGCTGCTGTGGATCCCGTTGCTGGCGGTACTATCGGCGGTGGTGGGCTATGTCCTGTCTTCTTTGATCCTGCGCCCCCTCACCTTGCTGGCCCGCGAGTTGGCCCACCTAGAAACCTTGATCAACCAGCCGGCCCGTTGGAATTTGCTGCTTCGTACCCAGGATCCCCAAGAGGCCCTAATCCTGCGGCAGGCTTTTGCCCATTTGCTGCGCCAAATCCAGATCGACCAGTTGCGGCGGGAGGCCTTCATCGCCACCTTGGTGCATGACTTGAAAACTCCCCTCATCGCCTTTGGACATCTGCTGAGCGCCTTCAAGCAGGAGCAGCAGTTGGATCCCCGGGAACGGCTTGCCCTGCTGGATCGCATCCTGGAGGAGAACCAACACAACCTGGCGCTGGTGCAAAAAATGGTGGAGGCCCACCGCCTGGAGCGGGGCGAGATCGAGCTGCACCCTCGTCTTTGCGATCTGGGATCCTTGGCCAGAAGAGTGGCCGAACGCATGGGATCCCTGGCCCAAGAACGGGGGATCGACCTGCGCGTGGAAGGAGAGGGCTGGGGCAACGCCGATGAGGCCGAGCTGGAACGGGCGCTGGTGAATCTCGTGGACAACGCCTTGCGCTACGCCCGCCATGCGGTGGTGCTGACCGTCAGCCCTCGCCAGATCCAGGTGCGGGATGATGGCCCTGGCCTGCCGGCTCCCCTGGAAGAGCTGGCCCAGCCCTACATCGCCCAGCCCATCCACATCGCCGGCCAGCGCTACCCAACCGGATCGGGAGGTCTGGGACTGTACATTGCCAAGCGCATCCTGCAAGCCCACGGGGGTGACTTGCGGTTGATCGAGACGGGATCCCAGGGCGCCACCCTAGCCCTGGTGCTGAGTTAAGGCCCCACCAACAGGGCGGCCCCGATACATCAATCGGTACTTCATCTGTGGGGTCGAGTCTTTTTGCCCTGGTTTTTCTTCTGCTGTGATGGGTTGTAAAGAGGCAGTGGGAGGATGCGCCTGAGTGGAGGAAGAGGATGTACGGCTGACCTTGCCAGGCCACAAACCCGCTTGCTCCAGAGCCCTGTAGAGTGCCTCCGTGTCAATAGGCCAGAACCATCTGGCAGCCTCGTAAACTCGCTCGAGGGAGTGGAGAATATCCCCGGCCTCGGCCAAGCCAGGGATTACATCCGCTGCCCCCTGATAAATTGCCCAGCGTCGCTCTGCCGGCTCGATGTGGCGACCGGGATAATGAGTCAGGATCACAGGGATGTTGGGCAGCTTGCTTTGGCACTCTCGGCAAAAGGCATAGGGGTTAAACAGCCCCGTCGTCATGTCCACCACCATCAGATCCAGATCCAGAGGCTGACTGGTTGCCACCTCCAGCAACGCTTCACAGGGGGAAACCAGCACCACAGAGTGTCCCTGCGACTCCAGTCCCAACTTCCAGAGATGAACTTGTGAGGCTTGGCCCTGAGCCAGCAGTATGGCTTTGCTCATAGGGGATGAAGTAGAAGGAAAGTTAAAGGCTTGCTCTACCCGCTGATCCGTCATACGTCAGAATCGCGCACGGAGCGTAATGTAGCATTCTCAAGAGGAGCAAATAGTAACCAGATATACAAGTGCTGCTGTGGAAACCCAACCTTCTGGGCGCCCACCCCGGAGCCCCACCAGCGAACTTTTGGGCGCGGCCTGTCCGGTGGCCTCAATTTTTGTCTTGCTCAACCCCATCAGGGATCCCTTCTGGCTCGGCTGCCAATTCAGCTTGTAGGGCCTGCCACTCTTCCGCAGAGAGCGAATGGAGCTTCTCTTGGATTTGCTGGGTTTCGAAGCTGGCCCACTGAGCCTTCAAGGTCATTTCCCCACGCAGCACCCGCCTCAGGTAGCCCAAAGTCCAGCCCAAGCACGCCAGCAAAAGCACCACGCTGGATATCTGCTGCGCAGCCCCCGTGTCTAAGCCCGCCCAAAGCAGCAGGCCGTAGAGGCCGCCGCCCCCCAACAGCAGGCCTAGGCCGACGCCAAGAACATCCAATCTGCGCATGACCCGGTAATCGACAAATGGCCGGCCTCACAGCGACCGAGGCTTGGGTCGAAATGTCATGAAGGGAGCCACCAGCACCATGCCGGGAAAGAAAAACAAGACTAAGAAAAACATCAGCACCTTTTCCCAAGCGCCAGCCGAAGTCCAGCGTTTGTCCACATACAGCAAAGACAACAGCGGCAACACCAGCAGATAGAGTATTGCCAAACCGGCATAAGTTGCCCAAATCAACGATGGGGTAGAAGCCATGTCGAGTACGTCCCGCAGCTATTTGACCGTGTCAAACAAATCTAACAGCATTGTAAAGGGATTTGTCGGCTTGCGGGAGTCGGCAACTCGGCCAACTGATCACAGGCTCGCGCTGATCGCCCCAACAGGGCAGGTGGGAACGCATTGTTCGCACATGACACAGCGGTTGCGGGAGAACTCCAGTTTCCAGTCGGGAGCGGAAATCCTGAGGGCCTCCGTGGGGCAGACTCCGGTACACAAGCCGCAGTCCACACACAAATCGGGGTCGATCTGAATTGCCTCGGCCCGTTCGGCCACCTCAATGCCCAGAGACTGTACCCACTCCAATCCAGCCTCCACCTGGTCGATGTCCCCTGAGAGCTCCACCACCAAGGTTCCCACTTCGTTGGGGGTTACCCTGGCGCGCACAATATTGGCGGCCACATCAAAATCTTTGGCCAATCGATAGGTGACGGGGACATTCACCAAATGGCGGGGAAAGATTAGGGTGACTCGTTTGCGCACGAGTTTGGCCTGAGTATCTGAGGTGCCGTGACTCTTCCAGTATGGCAGGCTGCTGGCGGCATCCTCCCGTCCTGCATGGGCAGAAGCAGGGAGGCGGGATCCCACGGAAGCTGTGAAGGGCGTCCCGCAGCCTGTCACAATGGGATCAGAGCGTTTTTGTTGATCCCCATGAACTCGGCCCAGCCCTGCCTCAACTCCGAGCACTATCGGCAGATGTTGGTGCGTGATGGCGAGCGTCGCTTCCGCGAGTGGCACACTGCTTTCCTCAACTATCAGCGGCAGTTTTTGCAAGAGATGAAGCGATTGCAGCTCCGTTCTTCCCGGAATCGTTGATCTGGAATCGCCAATGGGTTCAGTAATGCCTACGGCCAACCCTTTGTGCCCTCTTCCGGTCTCTTCTCAGCCTGATTCCTCCCTCCGCCAAGAAACTTTGGAACTGCTGGAGTGGCCCCGCCTCTGTCAGCACTTGGCCACCTTTGCCGCCACGCCGCTGGGCCGCCGCGCCTGCTTGGAGCTGGATCCCTGGCAGAGTCGCGCCGACAGCGAAGCCTATCTTGAGCAGACTGAAGAGGCGATCCGCCTCGATCGCTCGCAGGCGGGCGGAGTTTCCATGGCAGGGATCCACAACTTGCTGCCGGCCTTGGAACGAGCCGAACGGGGAGGGATCCTGAGCGGGGAAGAGCTGGTGCAGGTTGCTACAACTCTAGGATCCGCCCGCCGCATCCGCCGTTTGATCGATGACCAGGACTGTCTGCCCCGCCTGCAGGCTTGGGTGAGTGACCTACGCACCTACCCGGAGCTGGAGCAGGAGATCTTTCGCTGTCTGGAGGAGCAGGGGGAGGTGCGGGACAGTGCCAGCCCCGTCCTTGCCGATCTGCGCCGGCAGCAACGGCAGCAACGCAGCCAGATCCAAGAGCGCCTGCAACAGTTGATGAGCCAGTACCCCCAGGCGCTACAGGATACCCTGATCGGCCAGCGGCAGGGGCGGTTTGTGCTGATGGTGAAGGCCGCCCAGCGGGATCTCATCCGCGGCATTGTGCACGACAGCTCTGCCAGCGGGGCCACCCTCTATGTGGAGCCCTATGCGGTGGTGGAACTGGGCAACCGCTTGCGGGAAACCCAAGCTCAGATTCAGGCAGAGGAAGAGCGGATCTTGGCCGCCCTCTCGGCCCAGGTGGGATCTGTTGCCGAGGATTTGGAGCATCTGCAGGCGGTGATGGTGGGGCTGGATGTGGCCTTGGCCCGTGGCCGCTACAGTCTCTGGCTGGACGGCCATCGCCCCCAGTTTGTCTCGGCAGGACTGCGCCTGCGGCAGGCCCGCCACCCTCTGCTGTTGTGGCAGTGCCGCGCAGAAGGCCAGGGCGCGGAGGTGATCCCCATCGACTTCACCCTCTCGGAGTCCATTCGTGTCGTGGTTATCACCGGCCCCAACACCGGCGGCAAAACCGTTGCCTTGAAAACCTTGGGGCTGTTGGCGCTGATGGCCAAGGCGGGGATCTTCCTGCCGGCTCAGGATCCGCCCCAACTGCCCTGGTTCGATGGCGTTTATGCCGACATCGGCGACGAGCAATCCCTGCAACAAAATCTCTCCACCTTTTCGGGGCACATCCACCGCATCAGCCGCATGGTGCGGGTTCTGCAGTCCGACCCGGCGCCGGCCCTTGTCCTGCTGGATGAGGTGGGGGCGGGCACGGATCCCACAGAAGGCGCCGCCCTGGCGGCTGGGCTGTTGGAGTATCTCTCGGAAAAGGCGTTGCTCACCTTGGCCACCACCCACTACGGCGAGCTGAAGGCCCTGAAGTACCAACATCCCGGCTTTGAAAATGCTTCGGTGGAGTTTGACGAGACCACCCTGGCCCCCACCTATCGCCTGTTGTGGGGGATCCCCGGTCGCTCCAATGCCTTGGCCATCGCCCGACGGCTGCACCTGGATCCCGAGATCCTGCAACGGGCCCAGCAGCACCTGCAGGGAGAAAGCCAGGTGGATCAGGTGATTGCCGGGCTGGAAGCGCAGCGGGCCCAATTGGAAGCGCGGGCAGCCCAGGTGGGAGCCCTGCATCGAGAGCTGGAGAGCTTATATCAGCAAATGCAGCAGCGCAGCCGCCAAATGGCCGAGCGGGAAGCCCAACTGGAGCACAAGCAAAACCAAGGTCTGCAAGCCCTGTTGGCTGCCGCCCGTCAGGAAGTGGCCGCCGCCATCCGCAAATTGCAGCAGGGAGAGGATCCCCAGCGCATCACGGCCGAGCTGGCGCAAATCCAGCAGCGCTACTCTCCCTCGCCGCCGCCTGCGGATAGGGAGTTTGTGCCAGAGGTGGGGGATCGGGTGCGGCTGAGAGGCCTGGGGCAGACGGGAGAGGTGATCGCCGTCACAGGGGATGTGTATGTGGTGCGCAGCGGCATCCTCAAATTCACGGTGCCGCGGGAGCAGTTGGATCCCATTGACGAGCAGCAGGCCCAGCAGCGCCAACGCCCCAAGGCCCCACCTCCCGCCCCAGCAGCCACCGCTCCCCTCAACCTGCGCACCAGCCAGAACACCCTCGATCTGCGGGGGAAAACCGTGGCCGATGCCGAGGCCATTCTGGAACAGCACTTTGCCCAAGCTCCCCCCGGCCCTGTCTGGATCATCCACGGCCACGGCACCGGGCGCTTGCGGGCCAGCGTACAAGCTTACTTACAAAATCACCCCCGCGTCCAGAGGTTTGCCCCAGCGGATCCCCAAGACGGCGGCACCGGCGCGACCGTGGCCCACTTGCGGTGAGGGTTGGGCTGTTTCAAACTCGCTTACGGTCGTTTCCAACAAGGTTAAGACACTTTGCCGCCGGCCCAAGCGCTCCCCGCCCCCTCTCCCTCAGGGGGAGAGGGGATCTGAAGATCCACGACCAGGCTGTTTGGTAACCGTTCAAACTTGACTTTGGAGCGCTGCTGCCGAGCCGACGGGCTGGGATCCCACCTGTTGCCGCCGGCTTTGCCAAAGCCAGTAGCCCCGCAGCAGTTGGCTATCCCCGATGAGCTTCAACATCACCGCCACCGTCATACTTGTCCAACTGAGAGGGCCAAAGGCAGCGCCTGCTGCAGCCAGCAGCGCCAACCCCGAAAGATTGAGCCCCAAGCCTTGCACCCACATCCACCAGACGGTCTCGCGCTCCGACATTGGCCGGCTCCTAGAAACGGAAGAATTGGATAGCCCTACTCTCCTGGATCTGAGGCGAGGTGGGGATATGGCCAAGCCTCAGCCCAGATGCCCAAAGCTGCATACTTCGGGGGGCGTTATGTCCAGGCCTAGCCCAGCCACGCCTGCAACCGCGCCAGAGCCAGCCGCTTTTGGGCAGCAGAGCTTACCGTACCTTCTGTGAGCCGATTGAAGCCGTGCACCAGCCCCTTGCCTCCCAAAGCCACCAGCGTCACCCGATGGGTTTGCCCCGGCTCAAAGCGCACCGCTTGGCCGGAAGGAATGTTGAGGCGCATGCCAAAGCTGGCGGCGCGATCGAACACTAGAGCCCGGTTCACCTCGAAAAAGTGAAAATGGGATCCCACCTGAATGGGCCGATCCCCTCGGTTGGTCACCTCCAGGGTCACGCTGGCCCGTCCGACATTGGCTTGGATGGGATCCTCTGCCAGCAGCAGCTCCCCCGGGATCAGAACCGGTGCAGGGTCCGCAGCAGGCGGGGTTTTGGGTTGGCGAGCCATGGTGGCAACCTCCTGAAGTCTGTGAGTCGTTGGGGGATCCTTAGAAAGCAGCTAGCGAATGGGGTGGTGCAGGGTCACCAGCTTGGTTCCGTCGGGGAAGGTGGCTTCCACTTGAATTTCCGGGATCATCTCCGGGATCCCAGGCATCACGTCCTCTCGGCTCAGCCAGGTTAGCCCCTCGCTCATCAACTGGGCAACCGTTTTCCCTTCCCGTGCCCCCTCCAAAACGGCTGCGCTCAGGTAGGCCACCGCCTCGGGGTAGTTGAGTTTGAGGCCTCGTTGCCGCCGATCCCGAGCCAACTGGGCCGCCAGGTAGATCAACAACTTGTCTTTCTCCTGGGGAGACAGGTACATGAGGTCACCTCAAAGATACAAAACGATACAGAAGAGACGGCAGGGCGCCACGTTAGCCTAGAGTTGATTTAACTTGTACCACCTCTGGGCCAACAAGAGGCTCCCAAGTTGTATGAGGAACCACCCGCCCTTCTCCAGCACTGACGGTCTCGGTACCCGATGTTGCATCTTCCTTCCTGGGCAGCCTCTCCTGAAAGAGTAACAATAGATAAATAGGTGTAGTAGTCGTCAAGGTTTGTTTAGATTTGTATCTCGGCCCTGAGTTGGTTTATCTTGGAGCAATTTACCGGCTTTGTTTAGCAGTTTCCTTTGATATGGATTGACTAGGTTCTTTTGATGAGCTATGAAACTCGAACTGACTCCCAGACAGCGCAAGATTCTCTGGGCGACGGTGCGCAGCTACATTGCGACGGCTGAACCTGTCGGTTCCAAAACCTTGGCTCAGTCCTATAACTTTGGGGTGAGCACGGCCACCATTCGTAACGACTTGGCCACCCTTGAGCAGGTTGGGTTACTGTTTCAGCCCCACACCTCCGCCGGTCGGGTTCCTTCCGACTTTGGCTATCGGGTCTATGTAAACGATCTGTTGACCTCTGCCAACATGGATGGGATCCCCTGCGATGCTCCTCAGTCGGATCCCCATCCTGCTCTGCAGCAGTTGCTGGATCAGCTTGGCCGCGAGCTGGGCGACGACCTGGACAGTCTTCTCCAGAGGGTGGCCCAGCTTTTGGCCCATCTGAGCGGCTGCATTGCTCTGATCACCCCACCCCAGGGGCCGGTGGTGGCCATTCACCACGTGCAGTTGGTGTCGGTGGCGCCAGGGCGGGTGATGGTGTTGGTGGTTACCGATTCTTATCAAACCCATTCGGCCTTGGTCAGCCCACCCGAGTGGCCCAGCGACTGCCAAGAGGATCTGGAAGATGAATTGCGATTGCTCAGCAACTTCCTCACCCTGAAGCTGCGGGGCAAGACTTTTGCCGAGTTGCAGGATTTGAGCTGGCTGAAGCTGGATGAAGAGTTTCGCGCCTACAGCCATTGGCTGCAGCAACTGCTGCGCTCGGTGGTACAACGCTATCTGCGGCCATCTCTCGGGCAGGTGTTCAGTGCCGGCATGACAGAGCTGATGCGTCAACCGGAGTTTTCCCAAGCCCGGCAGGTGCAGGCGGTGATGCAGTTGATCGAGGAAGGGGCGGAGCAACTCCAGGGAATGATTGGGCTCCATTTGACCGATGGGGGCTCAAGGGGGAACGATTCAGGACAGCCCGACCGCAATATCCCGGTGATCATCTACATCGGCAGCGAGAACCCGCTGGAGTCTTTGCACCACTGTACGGTTATCGCTGCCACTTACCACCGCCGCTCGGCTCCTCTGGGTACTGTCACCTTGCTGGGGCCGACCCGAATGGCCTACGAGCGCAGCATTGCGGCTGTGCAGGCGGTGGCCTCTCACCTGACTCGGGCTCTTGCTTAGGGGGGCAGGGTCTGGGCTGCACCCGAGCAATAGCAAGCTGTGACCAGGCTCTCTTCTTTTCACCTGCGGGTACAACACGCCATCCGGCAGCGGCAGCTTCTTCACCCCGGCGAGCGCTTGCTGGTGGCTTTTTCCGGCGGTCAAGATTCCTTTTGCCTGCTCCAGATCCTGCGGGATCTGCAGCCTCGCTGGGACTGGAAGCTGTTTGTCCTGCATTGTGATCACCGTTGGTCGGCGGACGAAACGGAGTGTGCCCGCTTTTTGCAGCGATGGCTGCAGCAGCAGGGGCTAATCCATGCCGTTGCAACTGCGGATCCCATCCGCCGAGATGAGGCAGGGGCCAGGGCTTGGCGCTACCAACAGTTGGACAAATGGGCCCGCATTTGGGAGTGCAGCGCCGTGGTGATGGGGCATACGGCCAGCGATCGCGCAGAGACGTTGTTGTGGAATTTGCTGCGGGGGACAGGAGCCGCCGGGCTGAGCAGCCTAGATTGGCAGCGCCGCCTGGACGAGCGGGATCCCACCTCTGCCCGGTTGGTGCGCCCCCTGCTGGGCCTTTTTCGTTGGGAAACCGAGCAATTTTGCCGGCAGCACCAGTTGCCGGTCTGGCCGGATCGCAGCAACCAAGATCTGGCCCATGGCCGCAACCGCCTCCGCCTAGAGGTGATGCCCTACCTGAAGCAACACTTTAACCCCCAACTGGAAGTGGCTCTGAACCGAGCTGCCACGCTGCTACAAGCAGAACACGAGCTGGTGGTAGCCCAGGCAGATCAGCTCTGGGCGCAGGTGTATGAGCCCACTTTGCCAAAGCTGCGACGGGATCCCTTGCGGGCCGCCCCCTTAGCCCTGCAGCGACAGGTGATGTTCCGATTTTTGTCCCTGGTGCTGCCCCACCACCCCACCTTTGATCAGGTGGAAGCCGGGATCCAGCTCTTAAAAGCAGGCCGCGGCAGCCGCAGCCCCGACTATCCAGGTGGGAGCTGGCTAGAAGTGAAAGAGGATCACATTTGTTTTGTTTCCATTAATTCCACTTCCCCGAAAGGAAGCAACTCTCCCCGACTATAGCCCTTACCCAATCCAGGGGCCCAGATCGACAGGGTCTCGTTTTGGGCTGCAATTTCCCCTCACTTTTTGTCGCCGAGGGGCCTGAAACCCTTGCCCAGCAAGGGATCGACCGGGTCAACGGAAGAATCAGGGTTTGAGGGTTGTCGCCGACCCTGTCGCTGAATTTTGGGTATAAAGCTTTACAAGGATCCCGGTGCTGCTGTTGAGGTGGCCTGGGATGGGCTCCTGAGGGGTGGGCTAAGACGGTCTTTCTAGGGATCCAGGACATAGCGATCCTGGGAGAGGAGCTTGTTGCCGCGATAGACGCTCACCTGCAAATGCTGGGGATCCAGCCGCTGCTGCTCCACGCGGATGGGGGAGATCTGGAGGGCGTGGCGGGATCCCCGTCCCAGCACCGACACGATGAGATTTTGGCCGCGGATCTGAAGGCGCAGGCGCACCGGCCAAGGGAAGGGGTTGCGCAGCTTGAGGTCGGCCAAGCCGTACCAAACGGTGGCATCCAGGCCGGGGGGCACCGACTCCACGGGGCGGTAATGGGGGTGCCTTTCCACCACTTCCAGCCCCGCCAGCAGAGCAGCGTTGTATAGGCTGGAGGAGACTTGACAGATCCCGCCCCCAACCGAATCCAGGGTTTCGGCCACCATGAATACCGGCGCAGGCAGATAGCCCCGCTCGAGGGTGCGCGGCCCTACCACCTGGTTGAAAGAAAAAACTGCCCTTGGCTGAATGTAAACCCCATCCAGGCTTTGGGCAGCCTGGCGAATGTTGTGGAGCTGCGAGGGAGTGCGCTCCTGCAAGGAAGTGGTGTATCGGCTCAGGGTGGTTGGGGTGGGATCCGTCCACCACAGAGCCAGCAGGGCCAACCCCACCGACAAAGCCAATCCCCGCATCTTCCCTTTCACTTTTCCCAAGACACCTTGGCTTTCAAGAGAACCTCACCCTGGGGTTGGCGAGGGACGGCAGCGGCTTGGGCCGTAACCAGCACCTCTTGGGGGCGGGCGCCCTCTGGCAGCGGGTGTGGCGGGCGCAAGGCCACAAGTGCGGATCCCTGGGCATCCACCTGAAAGGTGCCGCAGTGGAGGATCTCGCCGTCGTCCAGCTTGAGCCAGAGGTGGTAACGCTCTCCAGGGGCCGGTTGGGGCAGATCCCTTGCCGCCAAGACCACCTCCTGCCACTCTCCTGGGCGCAACAGCAGGTTGGCCGACCCCACCTCTCCCTGCAAGTTCACCAGACGGGATCCCGGCTGTTGCAAGAGATGGGACAATGTCTGCACCGATTCTAGCCGGGCCAGTTGCAGCGCCTGTCGCAGTCGCCAGTTGTCGAAAACCAGCAAAGCCAAGGCCCCTGCCGCCAAGCCCCCTACCCAGCGCCACTCAGCCGTGAGGCGACCGAACCCCAGAGAGGACAGTGCCGGCTGAAGAGGGGTCAGCGCCTCCTCAATGCCCGCCTCTGCCATCACCTTGCCCCGCAAGCTGGCCGGCGGAATCACCCCTGGCAACCCATAGGGCAGCAGATGCAGGGTTTCTTGCAGGGCCTGCAACTCTGCCAGCAACCGCGGGTCTTGGGTTAGGCGTGCCTCCAGGGCGCTTGCCTGTTCAGGAGACAAGTCCCCCAGCAGATAGCCGGCCAGTTCTTCCTGTGCTTCTGATGAAGGGGGCGAGGCAGCTTCAGACCCAGAACTTAACTCCAAGGAGAGCGATTCCCGCAACTTGCAGAGGGCCTGGCGAGTGCGGGCTTTAACCGCCTCCAGCGGGATCCCCCAGTGTTGGGCAATGTCCGCCTGGCTCAACCCCTGGTAGTAGAGCAGCTCGAGAACCTGCCGTTGGCTTTCCGGCAGTTGGCTGAGGGCCTCCTGCACCGCTTGCCGTCGCTCCTCGAGGGAGAGCTGCTCAAAAGGGATCGGAGCACTGCCATCGGCGGCGAGCAGGGGTTGCCAGTGTTTCAAAAAACGTTGATGGCTATCCTGGGAACGCAGACGCTCAATGGCTCGCGAACGGGTCAACGCACACAAAAAACTGCTCACGGATCCCTGCCGCGGATCATAGTCGGGCTTGTGCCACAGTTCGACAAACACCGCCTGAGTCAGATCTTCCGCCTCGGCCGCATGGCCCAGGATCTTAAGGGCCAGCCCACAGATCAAGCCGGCATAGCGATCGTAGAGTACAGCCAGGGCAACAGAATGCCCTGCTGTGAGCGCTTCCATCAGCTCCACATCGCTGCGGGATGGCCAATCCCTCACCCGCTCGCGCCAGGGAGACGGAGTCCTTGGTTGCTCAGCCATGCTACACCCAGCGTCGTCCCACAGAAACGAAGATAGACCTGATGAAAGCCTATCCCCTCAGCCGCGGCGAGCCGCCCACTCCAGCCCCAGCAGAGCCGTGTTCACCAGCAAGGCCAGGGATCCCACCGCTAGAGATCCAGCCCAGATTTTGTCGTAGCGACCGGCCTGGGCAATGCCCTCAAAAAGCAGGGTGCCCAGCCCCCCTGCCCCAAACTTGGCCCCCACCGTGGCAATGGCAATGGCCACAATTGCCGCCAGCCGCAAGCCGGCCAGGGCAACCGGCAGCATCAGGGGTAGCTGCACCTGCCACCACCGCTGCCAGAGGTTCATCCCCAGACCCTTGGCTGCCTCCAGAAGAGCCGGCTCCACTGATTGCAAACCCACGTACAGGTGGCGCACCAAGATCACCTGCGAGTAGAGCACCATCGCCACCACCACCGAGCGGGCATTGAGCCCGAACCAAGGGATCAGCAAAATGATTAGAGCCAGGCTGGGCACCGTGTACAGGATGCTGAGGATCCCCATCAGCGGTAGGGCTAGCCAGCGCACGTGGTGAACCAGCAAAGCCAACGGCAGCGCCAGCACCAGCGCAATCCCCAAGGCCGTCGCCACCATTGCTAGGTGCTCTTGGGTAAGCTGCCACACCAAGCCGGGATGGCGGAGAAGGTAGCTCATGCGGATCCCCCCTCCAGCATGGCCAGATGGCGGATGTGATCCAGGGTAACGATGCCGATAGCCCGCCCGTCTTCCCACACCGTGAGAGCCGCCGCCCCCGTGCGCAGCAGCAGCGACAAGGCCCGCCGTAGGGTTTCGTGGGGCTTTACCACCGCCCCCTCCTGGATCTGGTGGTTGTGCGGGATCCGCCCCATCGCCGTTTCCACCCGCAGCACGCTCAGTTGCCGCACCATGTCGTCTGCCCCCAATAGCTCTCTGACAAAGGGGGTGGCCGGCTGGGTGAGCAGTCGAAAGGGAGTATCGAACTGCACCACTCGCCCCTGCTGCATCACCAAGATGCGATCTGCCAGGCGCAGCGCCTCTTCCACGTCGTGGGAGACGAAGAGGATGGTCTTTCTCAGTTGCCGCTGCAGGCGCAGGATCTCATCTTGTAGCTTGCTACGGGTGATGGCGTCGAGGGCCCCAAAGGGTTCGTCCATCAGCAGCAGATCCGGATCCCCGGCCAGCGCCCGCGCCAGCCCCACCCGCTGCTGTTGGCCGCCTGAGAGTTGAGCCGGGTAGCGACGTCGGTATTCTTGGGGGGGCAAGTTGACCAAGCTGAGCAGCTCGTCCACTCGCTCGCGGATGCGCTCCCTTGGCCAGCCCAAAAGTCGCGGCACCACCGCCACATTCTGGGCCACCGTCATGTGGGGAAACAACCCCACCTGCTGGATGACATAGCCGATGCGCTGGCGCAGCGCCGTCACCGGAAAGTGGCGGATATCCTGCCCATCCAGGCGAATCTGTCCTTGGGTGGGCTCCAGCAGCCGGTTCACCATCTTCAGAAGGGTGGTTTTGCCGCAGCCGGAAGGGCCGAGGATGACCACCAACTGGCCTGAGGCCACAGAAAAACTGCACTCCTCCACAGCCGGACGGGAACTGTGGGGGAAGCGCAGCGATACCCGCTCGAATTCAAGGGTGCTCACGCCGGGGCCTCGGGCAACGGCTATTCCTTCAAAATACCGGCCTCCACCAAGAAGGATCTCGCCACCTCTGCCGGCTCCTTGCGCTTGCCGCTCACCTCGTAGTTCAGCCGCTGCATCACCTCGTCCGTCAGCAACGGAGCAAGGGCGTTCAAAGCAGTGGCGATGCCGGGGTTGGCCTCCAGGGTATCTTTGCGCACCACCGGCGCCACCTGGTAAGGGGGGAAAAGCTGCTTGTCGTCCTTGAGCACCACCAGGTCAAAGGCGGCAATTTCCCCGTCAGTGCCAAAGGCCACCGCCACATCCGCCTCCCCATTGACCAAGCCCTGGTAGCGCAGGCCGGGATCCACCGCCTTGTAGGCTTTGAGGCGAAAGTTGCCGTAGACCGCTCGCAGCCCCGGCAGGCCGTCTTCGCGGGCTTGAAACTCCGGCGGCCCGATCATCACCAGCTCGCCTGCTCTGGCCACCATGTCTGAGAGGGTAGTGATGCCCAGCTCCGCCGCTCTGGCGCGGGTCATGGCCAGGGCCTGGGTGTTGTTCATGGGGGCCGGATCCAGCCAAACCAGTTGGAACTGGCGCTCGTACTCGCGGGCCACCGTCGCGTATACCTGGGCCGGGTCATTGCTGCTGGGCAGCTTGAGCACCGTCAGCAGGCCGGTGCCAGTGTACTCCGGGTAGAGATCGATCTCGCCGCTCAGCAGGCCGGCATGGGCCACCGGCGTTCCCCCCAGGTTGAGCTTGCGCTCCACCGCCAACCCCGCCGCCTCCAGAGCCAAGGCGTACATTTCCCCCAGAATAAACTGCTCGGTGAAGTCCTTAGAGCCGACCACAATCGGTTTGGCAAGGCCCGCTTGAGGGGCAAGAACAAGGGCGGCCAGCCCCGAGAGGGCCAGCAGAGCCAGGCGACGAGTGGTTTTGAGCATGGCAAAAGGGATCCCCAACTCGAGACAAGCGGCCCTGGCGAGAGTGTTCCGGCCTGGGCCAGGAAGTTGCGACTGTTAAGCCACCATTAAACCATTATTGTCCCCGATCCGTAACTGCAAGAGCGACAGCGGCACTACCGGCATTGCCCCGCCCCAGAGCCTCAACCCCATCCCATTAGCCTCTGCCGGGGGCCGGGAACGATCCGGTGACGGCCCGGATCTTCTGCCGCCGCCCAGCTCGCTCGATCTCCAGCTCCAGGGTGCTGCCCACCTCGGTGCGCTCCACCTCCTGTTGCACTTGGTCGGCGGTGGTGACGGCGCGGCCATTGATGGCAAGAATGATGTCTCCGGCGCGCAGGCCCGCCCGCTCTGCCGGGGATCCCTGGATCACCTCGCCGATGAGCACCCCCTGATCCACCGTCACGAAAATGCGGCTGTTGGGATCCTGGTTGAGACGTTCCTTCAGGTCGGGGGTGAGGGTGAGCATACGGATGCCCAGGTAGGGGTGATCCACCTTGCCGCGGGCGATCAACTGGTTGGCCACCCGCTGGGCTGTCTCGATGGGAATGGCAAAGCCCAGCCCTTGCGCCCCTTGGATGATAGCCGTGTTCACCCCGATCACCTCCCCTTGAGCATTGAGCAGGGGGCCGCCTGAGTTGCCGGGGTTGATGGCCGCATCCGTCTGGATAAAAGACACCCGCTTGTCGGGCACGCGGATCTCGCCGCTGGAGCGGCCCAAAGCGCTGATGATCCCAGCGGTTACGGTGTTGTCCAGCCCCAGGGGGTTGCCGATGGCAATGGCCCACTGGCCCGGCTCCAGCAGTTCGGAGCGGCCCAGCTTCACCGTCGGCAGGTTCTGGGCCTCGATCTTCACCACCGCAATGTCCGTCACCGGATCGGTGCCAATTACTTTGCCGTCAAAGCTGCGGGTATCCTTGAGCGTCACCGTCACCTTGTCGGATCCCTCGACCACATGGGCGTTGGTGATGATCTGGCCGTCCGGGCTGATGATAAAGCCGGAGCCAGTGCCCTGTTGCCGCCGTTGGCGGGGGATGGAAGGGATCGCTTGGCCAAAGAAATCCCGGAAGAAGGGATCGCTAAAGAACTCCTCTGGAAAAGCGCCCGGAACGCGCACCGTCCGCTCGGAGTCGATGCGCACCACCGCCGGCCCCACCTTTTGCGCCACCTCGGCGATAAAATTCAGGTTCAGTTGGGGCGGGGTTGCCGTCGTTTGCGCAGATACTCCGTTGCTTCCCATGAGAGCTGCTCCTAGCCCAATGCCCAAGAGCACCAGCAGCAGCGGCGAGAGAAGAGACTTAAGAACGGCCAAAGGCTTAAAAAAGGAACGAACTCCGTCCTGCTGATGCAAACGGGCAGGTTGAGCAGAAGCTTCTGAACTGGGAGAAGGTTGGCCCGGCATGGATGTGCTGCGCTTCATAGCTACCTGAGTCAAGGAAGAGAAGAGCTGGGAGCGCAGAAATACCTTGGCCCCCTGCGAAACCTAGGGCCTAATCTAGCATGGACAGCAGGGATCCCAAGGCGGCAGCCGCGGCGCTTTTCCGTACTTCCATCTGGGTTGAAGAGCAGCAGAATCTGCTTGCCTGGAGTAGCCACCCTATATCCAACTGGCTTTGATGGGGATAGAAGGCCAGACAGGGCTGTTGTCCCCAACTTTGGCCGGCTTACAGCTAACGTAGAAGTGGTAGATCGGGGGTAAGACCATGACCAACCCAGCCCGTCGTCTGTTGGCTCCTCTACTCGCCGGTTTTCTCTGGCTACCGGCAGCCACCCCGGTTTTGGCGCAAAGGGATCCCTTGCCGCCACCGCCCCCCGGCCAGGGATGGCGCCCGGTGAACCCCCTTCCCCCTGATGAGCCAAGCCAGCCCTTTCAACTGCAAACCACCTTGCTGTTGCGCTCTGGGGATCTCATCCAAGCCGTGCATCGCTCTCCGGAAGCCCTCTTGATTGCCCCTGGCGAAACCCGTGCCGTCAGCCTTAGCCTGGAGACTCCCCTGCGGGATATCTACGGCAACATGGTCGTGCCGGCGGGAGCTATCCTAGAAGGCCAATTCCAGCCGGTGAGCGGCGGCACCCAGTTTGTCTCGCGGGCCTTGATCTTCAACGGCCAATCCTATCCTCTCTACGCCCAAAGCCAGGTAATCCCGCTGCGCAAGGATCCCCGCCACACTTCTGGGGAAGCGATCGTGCAAGATGCCCTGATCGGGGCGGCGGCAGGGGCGATCTTGGGCGGCCTGTTCGGCGACCGGGTGATCTCGACGGAGAAGGTGCTAGGTGGAGCGGCAGCAGGGGCCGTGATCGGCAATGTGACGGCGCCGGAGGTGGCGGTGATCGATCCCAACGCCAACTTGACCCTGACGGTCACCCAAGATTTCCAACCCTACCTCCCCTAGCCAGCTTTTGAAAACCCTGCTGGCCAGGGCTAGGAACCGGCGGCCAGCCGATCCCAAATCTCCTCGTGGGAGAGGCCCCTGCGCACCCATTCTTCGCAATTGTGCAGCCGCTGAGCCGTGCCGATGAGGAAGCGGTTGAGGTCGGCCCCCAAAGATTCGCAGGTGGTCTGCACACAGACCAGATCCCGGCCTGAGAGCAACGAGAAGAGGCCCGCCAGCATTCCTGCCTCCAGATAGCCGGCAGGCTCCCGCTGCGCAGACAGCTCCTCCGGGCTGAGGCTGGCACGAGCAGCCAGGGCAAAGCCGGAGTTGAGGATCCTAGCCTCCACCAAGCCGCGGTCAGCAGCGGAAAAATCCAGCTCTAGGCGTCCCCAGCCGTGGGTGGCCCAGAGCTCGCTGAGGGCATCCAGGAAGATCCCCAGCGGCAATTCCTGCAGCGGTTGCTGGTAGTAGCGGGAGAGTTCGTCTTCGATGCGGCGGAAAAATGCTTCTCCCCACTCGCGGCCACAGTTGTAGAGGATGACACGGGTGGCTTGCCCGGTCTCGTAGCGCAAGCCGGCGTAGATGGCTTCCAGGAGAGGCATGGGAAAGGCCGCCAGGCGGTATCCTCCCCGGCTGTAGAGCAGGCCGCTGTGGATGTCGGGACGGATGTAGTAGGCAGGGCTAAAGCAGTGGCCGGGCAGGATCTCTTGCAGGGTGATCATGGCTTTCCTCTCGGGGAGATGGACGGACTTGAGGGCGGCTGCAACTGAGGCTTTCACGGTCATTTCAAATAGCAACAAAATAGTTGGTTGCCTGGATCCCAGCTCCCCTCTCCCTGAGGGAGAGGGGCTGGGGGTGAGGGCGAGCTCCCTCAGGGAGAGGGGCTGGGGGTGAGGGCGAGCTCCCTCAGGGAGAGGGGCTGGGGGTGGTCGCGTGAGCGGCGCGGAGCGCTTGGGCGAGCAGCACGGAGCACTGGGATAGTAGGGAGTGCCTTCATCTGGCCATAGGGAGCAAGGAATGGATGAGCAGGGAGTGGGCTGTATACAGTAATTGGTGAATGGATCGAGAGCCCATTGACTTCAGTTGACCAGCATCGACTTGGCCAAGAGCACGTAGGGGCGGATGGCCTCGCTCTCTTCGGGGCCGAAGACAGCGCTGAGGGAGTCGAGCATCAACTTATAGGCAGGCTGGCACTGGTCACGCATCTTGAAGGACTTCAGGATCGTCTCCAGCCAGTAGAGCAACTTATCCCGCAGGTAATCCTCATCGTTGAGCAGCATGGCCAGGCAGCAGTAGCGCCACACCATGAGGAGATCGCGGCGGCAACGCTCCCAGGCCAGGTGCCCATGTTGGCGGGGCAAATTCGGCATCATCGGCTGGAACTTCTCCATCACCCGCTCCAGCAGCTCTTGCTCTTTGGCCTGCAGGACTTGATAGAGGCGGACTCGTTTGGGGATCCCTTCCACATAGGCGTGTAGGGTTTTCAACTCGTCCGGGCGCAGATAGCGGCCCTCACTTTGTTGCATCAGCTCGGCGACCATTGAATTCATAGGAAGCCCCCTTGGTTTAGACGAACATTTGCATCAGGGTGAGCGCTTCTTCCGACGGAGCTGCAGTCTCGGTTTGAGGAGCAAATTCTGGCTCAAGCCGCTCTGGGGAAGGGGCGCAGACAGCCTGTAGCGCTTGCCAGTAGGGGACAAGCAAACCCTGCTGATCCGCCGGCAGGGATCCCTGCACCACCGCCTGCAACTGCTGGAGCGCTTCCGGCAAACCCAGATACCATTCCATCGCCCCACACCTCCATTGCTGCAGGGGCAAGGGATCCCCCAACAACAAGCTCAGGCTCAGGGAGCGCAAGCAGAAGGCCAGTTGCCGGGCCAAGAGGCGCTGAGTGGGGGTGAGAGAGGATTCTGCCTCACCGCTGTACCCGTGCTGTTGCAGAACCTTCTCGATCCATGCCATCTCCTGCTGTTGCAAAACCTGGTAGAGATGCAGCCGCTCTTGAAAGGAGAGAGCGTAGCGGATGAGATCCTGCAGATCGTCGGGCGTCAGGTAATCCCCTTCTCGATCGGCAATGCGCTCCGGCCAGGAGTGAAGGTCATTCATGGGTGAGGTCTCCTTAAAAAAACCAATTCAAAAAAAACCAATTCAAAACAAGTCAAAAGATCGAGCGGCTCGAGGAAGCAAAACCCAAGTTGGGGCAAAGCAGGGCTAGAGCAAGGCTCCACCAAACAAAGCGGCAAAATCCTCAAGCGTAAAGGGATCCTCTGGCGGCAGCTCCGGCGGTGGCTCAGGGCGCGGGCGGACGCCCGACCAATTGCAGCCGGCAAAAAACTGCCCTACCGACTGGGCCAAGAACAGGGGGGAGTCCGACAGCGATTCTGGAGCGAAGGGAGCTTTGGCCAAGGGCCGGTTATCCCAGTTCAACCCCTGTAAAAACACCGCCAGCGGCTGGGTTAAGTCCAGATCGGTGTCTAGGTTGAGGGTGACCATGGTCGTTTCTCCAAAGTGGCAAGGGAAGGATTGCAAAAGCCACAGGCAGACCTCACAGTTGGTGCAAACGCTGCTCGATCTCGCGGGCGCTGGCCCCTTCGCTCACCCAGAAATTGGCGGCATCGATGCGCTCTTGCCCGCCCAGCAAAAACTTGCAATAGGTCTCCCCCATGGCGTAGCACTGGATCTCGATGCAGGCCAGCTCGCGGGAAGTCATAGCAGAGAAAAATCCGGCAAATAGCCCGGCATAGAGGTGACAAACCGGCTTGCCCACATCGCCCAAGGTGCGGGCCACCAGCGAGTCAAACAGGTTGATGAATAGGAACCCTTTTTGTTTGGACTCGGTTTCCACCTCCCACTTGCCCCACCCTTGCGCCGTAAAAGGCCACCACCAGGTCTCCAGCAAAAACAGAAGGTTGGACTGCTTGACCCCAACTCCGTACTCCCGCTCATACCACTGGGAAAAATGCTGGGCATCGCGGCTGCCCCAGTCTCTGCCGATGGTGTACATCACCGCCGCAGAGGCATCGCCCACTTCCCGCTCTAGGCCCGCCTGCAGGCCGACAATGAAGTCTTCGCTGAGCAGCAGGTTTTGGGTGTTGTTCCAGTCGATGATCGTGCCTTGCTCTCGGTTAAAGCGGAAGAAATCGCGGTAGCTGTAGTGGGCGTGCTTTTCGTGGCCCACCGGCATGGTGACTGCGGGACGGGGATCCGGTCGAGTGGTAACGCTGGCCATGGCTTTCTCCTCAACAAAACTGAGCCGTGATCTACTACAGCAGGAACCCAAGCAGAGTGTTGGGATCCCTTAGGCCTCGCGGGTCTGGGCAAGGGTGCTGCCGATGATGCGGAAGTCTTCGTTTTCCAGTTGCTTGATCGTGGAACGGGTGATGATCTTGCCCTCCTCCACCAAAACGCGCCCTGTTCGGGGGTGCAGCAAGTCTTGTTCGGCCCGCCGACCGATGAGCACCTCGATATCCTTCAGCGAGTTCACGTACATCCCCGGCGGCAGCTCCACCACCACCCCATCGGCCACCACCCGTGCCTGACAGGCCAAGCGGGAATTGCTGCGGGCGCTGGTGATCGTCTCCAGGGTTTTGGCCTCGCGGGGGGTGATGGGGGTGAGGCTCTCCATGCCCTCCTTGACGTAGACATGACAGGTGGCGCAGAGGCCGCGGCCGTTACATTCCTTTGAGACATGGAGCTCCTCCGACAAAATGGCCGACAGCAGATTGCTGTAGGTATCCACCTCCGAGACACGGGATAGAGGATCTAGCCGGATTTGTTTCACCATAGGTGGGATCCCCAACTTCAAGGCAGACAAAAACTCTGCCGGCAGATACGCCCTGCCGCAAAAGCAATGCAAGCGAAAAATCAGTTCCTACTCGTATTCTGGATTTTGGCCAGGCTGAGAGAATCAAAATGTCATAATCTTTAACTACGAATAAATACGGAAATTTTCTCCATGTAGAAAGCTGGAAAGTAGAATCACATAAACTCGAAAAAACTGGGGGCCTTCTTGTAAACATTTATCGCAAGCTTCCCCAGTTCAACTTATCGACAAGATAAATCTTGAGTAGGGCTTTTGCTCGATTGGATTTTGGGTTGGCATTGACAATTTTCGGATCTGGTTAATGCCGACTGTAAAAGTGTATCGAGCAACCCTATCTTCATTGTTTCTTTAAGTTGACCTCTTGTCTAATCGGTTTTTGTTCGCTTTTTGTCGGTCGCGTTGCTTGGGAGCTATCGCTATGGAACTACGCCAGCGGGATCCGCAAACGTTGCAAAACCTGTTGCGGGCTGCCTACCAACAGCTTTTGGAACGCCAGCCCTACCAGCACGAGAAGGCGGGAGAGCTGGAAAAAATCGAGCAGGACTTTCTGCGGGGTCGGATTGGGATCAAGCGCTTGGTTCGCCAAATTGGGGGATCCCGGCTCTACCGGCAGCTCTTTTTCAGCACCGGCTGCAACACCCGCTGCGTGGAGCAGGGTTTTAAGCACTTTTTGGGGCGGGCCCCGGCCAGCAAGGAGGAGGTGGCCGCCTACCACGACATCTTGCTCCACCAGGGCTTTCAAGCCATGGTCAATGCCTTTATCGACTCGGAGGAGTACCGCCACACCTTCGGCAACGACCAACTGCCCCACCCGCGGCAGCGGCTGAGCGGCTGCCCGCCTCTGGCCTACCTGCTGACAGAGCAGATGCACCGGCGCCATGAGCTGGCGATGCAGGGATCCCCGCGGCTGCAGAGCTTGGCGGTGATGTAACTCAGGCGGCGGGAGCGGGGAGAAAGTCGAGGCTGTAGGCTTGGCGGGCATTCAGGCCAGCTTCGACAATTCCCAGGGCCACCATTTCCTGAAAATAGGTCTGCCAGCGCTGGTGGGTCATGGCACCGATCCCCAGGGTGGCCGCGTCGCCGGCAGTGAGGAGGCCGTAGTCTTTTAGGGCTTGGTGGGCGTAGGCCAGAAGGGCCTCGCTCATGTTGGGGTTGTCTTGGCGGATGAGGCGGTTGCCGGGGCGGGGATCCTCCAGGTAGCTCTGCCAGCCCTGGATAGAGGCGGCCACAAATTTTCGCACCTCCTCCGGGTGCTGTTCGGCAAAGGGGCGGGTGGTCTCCAGCGTGGTGGCATAAGGGGAATAGCCGTAGTCGGCCAGCAGGAAGACAACAGGATCAAAGCCGCCCTCCTGGCGCACGCGGAAGGGCTCGGAGGTGACATAGCCCTGCTGGGCAGAGGATTTGTCCAGCAGGAAGGGGGCGAGGCTGAGGTTGTAGGGGCGCTTTTGCTCGTCGCTGAAGCCGAACTTGGCCCGCAAGAAAGGCCAGTAGGTGAGGTTGGCTCCTGGAGAGACCCAGATGGGCTTGCCCCGCAAGTCTTCCAGGCGCTCGATGCCCACGCCCGGATGGACCAAAAGACACTGGGGATCCTTCTGGAAAAAGGCGGCCACGGTGAGCACGGGGATCCCTGATTGCAAGGCCGCCAGGGCGTCGGGGCTGCCGCCGAGGACAAAGTCCGCTGCTCCTCCAGCCAGCAGTTGCAACACGTTGACCGCCGTTCCCCCCATGCGGATTTCCACCTGCAGGCCGTAGTCGGCGTAGATACCCAGGGCCAGGGCCTGGTAGAAGCCGCCATGCTCCGCCTGAGCATACCAGTTGGTCACCAGGCGCAGGGGCCGGGATCTGGAGCGGCGGGATCCCGCTGCTGCTGTCACTAGAGCAGCTCCACTGGCTAGAAAGCGCCGTCGGGGCCAGAGCTCTGCGGTCACACTAGCCATGGGCAGGGATCCTCAGACTGCAACGCTTTCAGTATCTCGCAAGCAGGTGGTTTTTGCCTCAGCTTGGCCCAAATAGCCCCTAGCCGGATGTCGGTATCTCTCCTCTCCCATCCCTCACCCCCGGCCCCTCTCCCAGAGGGAGAGGGGAGTTAGAGCGGCGCGTTCGCGACAGCGTTGCGGAGCAATAACGACGTCAATGACGACGTAGAGAAACGCTTCGTTGCTATTTGAAATGACTACAGTTGCAAAGGGAGCGGGATCCCGCTTTTGCGGCAGGATCAACAGGTAGAGGGCAAGAGAAGGGGTGCGGCATGGGCAAGGTGTATCTGGTGGGGGCGGGGCTGGGTGGGCGGGACGGCCTGACGCAAGGGGCGCTGGAGATCTTGCGGCGGGCTGAGGCCGTTTGGGTGGATGAGCTGGTGGACGAGCGCTTGTTGGCGGAGTTGCCCCCCCAGGCGCAGGTGTGGCGACGTTCCGAAGCAGCGAGCTTGCAGGAGGGCATCCGCTGGCTCATCCAGCGCTGCCGGGAAGGGAAGCAGGTGGTTCACCTCAAGGCGGGGGATCCCTTGATCTTTGGCCGTGCCCGCGAGGAGGTGCAGGCCCTGCGGGAGGCGGGCTGCCCGTTTGAGATCTGGCCAGGTCTGTCGTCGGCTCTGGCCGGCCCTTTGTGGGCAGGGATCCCTCTGACCGATAAGCACTTGAGCCGCGCCTTTGCCGTGCTGACCGCCCATGAGCTGGAGCCCCTGCCCTGGGGCGCTCTGGCCCAGTTGGATACGTTGGTGATCTTGATGGGATCCCGGCAGCGGCAGCAGATTGCGGCCCAGTTGGTGGCAGCCGGGATCCCGCCGGAGCGTGCCGCCGCCGTGATCTGGGGGGCGGGGCAGGCGGAGCAGCAGGTTTGGGTGGGCACCCTGGCAGAGCTGCAACAGGGGGAAGGGTTGGAGCCAGAAAAGCTGCCTGGCCTGCTGGTGGTGGGCGAGGTGGTGCGGCTGCGGCAGGAGTTTTTGCCAGGGATCCCACCGTTACCGCCACCGGCTCCTTTGGCAGGCAAAACGGTGCTGGTCACCCGTTCCGAGGGGCAGTCGCCGGCTTGGCGCGAGCTGCTGCAGGCTCAGGGGGCGCGGGTGCTGGAAATGCCCGCCCTGGTCATCCAGCCGCCTACAAGCTGGGATCCCTTGGACGCAGCCATTGCCGACCTGGAGAAATTCGATTGGCTGCTGCTGACTTCGGCCAACGGCGTGCAGGCTTTTTTCGAGCGGTTGCAGCAGCAGGGGCGAGACAGCCGGGCGCTCCACCCTGTGCGGGTGGCAGTGGTGGGATCCAAAACGGCGGCGGTACTGGCCCAGTACGGCATCCGCCCAGATTTGCTGCCCTCTGAGTTTGTGGCCGAGGCCCTGCTGCCCATTTGGCCGGAGCCAGTGCAGGGGCAGCGCATCCTCTTTCCCCGCGTCGAATCCGGAGGACGGGAGGAGCTGGTGCAGGGGCTGCGGCAACGCGGAGCCGAGGTGGTGGAGGTGGCGGCCTACCAGTCGGCCTGTCCGGCAGCAGCGGATCCCCAAGTGCTCGAGGCCCTCAAAGAGCGCCAGGTGGATATCCTCACCTTTGCCAGCTCCAAAACCGTGCAGCATTTTGCCCATCTCCTGCGCCAGGCGGGGCTAGGCCCTGAAGTCTGGGATCCGCCGGTGCAGATTGCCGCCATCGGCCCCAAAACGGCAGCAACCTGCAAGCAGATCTTGGGGCGGGTGGATGTTGAGGCGCAGGAGTACACCCTGGAAGGGCTGTTGGGATCCCTCGTTCAGGCAGACGGTTAGCGCGGATAATGGGCAGGGATTGGCAAAGAAAAGGAACCCCCAAGACACCATGTGGCAGACGGCCAAGCTCTACGAAGACATCCTCTACGAAAAAACCGACGGCATCGCCAAGATCACCCTCAACCGGCCCCACAAACGCAATGCCTTCCGCCCCAAGACGGTTGCCGAGATGATCGACGCCTTTCTGGATGCGCGGGAGGATCCCAATATTGGAGTCGTGCTCTTGACGGGCGCCGGGCCGCATACGGATGGAAAATATGCCTTTTGTGCCGGCGGGGATCAGAGCGTGCGGGGAGAGGCCGGCTACCTGGACGAGGCCGGGATCCCACGCCTCAATGTGCTGGATCTGCAGCGCATCATCCGCTCCTTGCCCAAGGTGGTGATTGCCCTAGTGGCCGGCTACGCCATCGGTGGGGGCCATGTTTTGCATCTCATCTGCGATCTGACCATTGCCGCCGACAACGCCATCTTTGGCCAGACCGGGCCTCGGGTGGGCAGCTTCGACGGCGGCTTTGGGGCCAGCTACCTGGCACGGGTGGTGGGGCAAAAAAAAGCGCGCGAAATCTGGTTTCTCTGCCGCCAGTACACAGCCGCACAGGCGTTGGAGATGGGCCTGGTCAATGCAGTGGTGCCCGTGGAGGAACTAGAGGCAGAAGGGATCCGCTGGGCGCGGGAGATCCTCCAGCACAGCCCCCTGGCCATCCGCTGCCTCAAAGCAGCTTTCAACGCCGATTGCGACGGCCAGATGGGGCTGCAGGAGCTGGCCGGGGACGCGACGCTGCTGTACTACATGACCGAGGAAGCTGCCGAGGGCAAACGCGCCTTCTTGGAGAAGCGCCCTCCCAACTTTCGCCAGTTTCCCTGGCGGCCCTAGTTCTTTCCATGAATTCCACTTCCCCGCAGGGAAGCGACCGCCGAGATCCAGCAAAAGATTGACCAGGTCAGCGGAAAAATCAGGGTTTGAGGGTTGTCTCCGACCCTGTCGCTGAATTTTGGGTATAAAGCTTTACAGAGATCCCGGTGCTGCTGTTGAGATGGCCTGGGATGGGCTCCTGAGGGGTAGTCCAAGAGGGTCTTTCTAGGGATCCACGACATAGCTATCCTGGGAGAGGCGCTCGTTACTACAAGCCACAACAGCGGCTGGGATCCCTAAGTTCCTGAGGATTTGCTGGGCGGGCTCTCTCTGGCTATCTCTTGTCTGCGCCGATCCCCAATGCCGCAGTCACCACAGCATTCCGGTCGCTTGAAGTCGTCCCAATGGATGCAAGCCCGGCAGCCCTTCAGCATTTCCGGCCAGCGCTCTCGAATCAACAGTTGCCGCAGCTTGACTTCCCGTGACTCCTGAAAGGGGTGTTGGAATTGGTCCATAGCCATTGGGGTTTCCCAGCTCTCTTAATCTGGTATAAGAGCAGATTTGAGTTTGAGTTCGAGAAATATTGGCATAGCTTAAGGTTTGGAATGGGCCCATCCTTCTTACTGGTTCAGGATAGCTGAGATGAACCTATCTAATTTTGTCTGTCGCTTTGAGAAAAGATTTACCAAAAAATGTAAACAGGTTATATAAAACTTAGCTCATTTTTTCTCCGCTTAAAACAAAAGTGGGATCCAGCGGCAGCAACATTTGAGTCCGACCGCGGTGTTCCAGACGGTTCACCGCCGATTGAATGACCTCCACATGATGAGCCCGCACAGCAGCCAGACCGGCGGAGAGGCCGTAGAGCCCATCCAAAGAGTTGGTTGTCGCCACGATCCGTCCGTTGGGATTGAGATGGCTCCAGCAGGCTTCCAGGATCTCCCGTAGGGGATGGCCTCCCTCAATGCAGATGCGATCCGGTGCAGGAGAAAGGTGTTGCAAACAATCGGGGGCAGTACCTTGAATCACTTGCACGTTGGTGAGGCCAAATTTCTCACAATTGCTCTCGATCAAGCTGACCACCTCTGCGTCTCGCTCGATGGCGATCACGCGAGCCTTGGGGCACAGAACAGCCGCTTCAATGGCAATCGTGCCCGTTCCGGCGCCAATATCCCACAAGCAGTGGTTCTCTCCCAGGCGCAACTGGCTCAGCACCAACACGCGCACCTCGCGAGGGCTCATCGGGATCCCTGGAATGCGTTCAAAGGCAGAATCCGGGATCCCTGGGGTGCGGTAGGGCCAAGGGAAAGGGGTTGACATTGCAAGGCACCGCTGCTGTGCATCTATCCCTCAGCATAGAGCGAATGCTCGACAGACCATCGCCGGTCTGAAAACACCTTCTGGATCCGATCAAGTTCTGGCCATTTCCAAGAGCCATGAAACGGCTCGTTATGTCGATCTCCCCTCTCCCTCTGGGAGAGGGGCTGGGGGTGAGGGATGTAGCTCCCTTGGCTGGAGTAGATAACGCTGGAAAAAGCTGTTAAGGACATTTGCCTGAGCCGAAGTGTCCCAAACCATTCATCCAAAGGATGAGCCTTGCTCGCAGGTAGAGCCAAATCTCATCGTTTGCCCGCAACAGGAATATGACATAGAGGCTCAATACGACTAAGGCACACAAATTTCCCAAAAAAGTGTAGGTTTGGATAATTCGATCGGTACTCCAGCCAAACTCGTAGTTTAGGCGGTTCATATCCCCACTGGCATCTCCTTGCCCGCCAAACAGAGTTCCCCAAGGGATCTGGTTCAGGCCCAATTGGATAGTGTGCCACTGCCAAAAGCTTTTCCATAGGCTGCTGGCTGCAATTCCCAACACTATGAATCGCCAAAAATCCCATCGCCAACGATCCGGCAAGCGAAGATAAAAGCTGGCTATTAAAAAGGTGCTGAGATAAAACTCACCGCCAACGCCGCCAAAGGTAATCAGCAGCTCTTTGGTACGATTGGGCAGCAGCCAAGTCATATAAAACTGCAACAAGGCCAGAAAAATAGCCAACGCCTGCAGCCATCGGATCCGTTCCTTGCGGGCTGACCGGAACAGCAAAGCCAGCAAAAAAAGGATCCCAAAGTATACAAAGGGATCCTCTTTTGAGCTGATACTGGTCCAGCCAAAGGGTAAGGGCAAAGCTGGATGTCCGCTCCACCAGGCAATGGTGGCATGGCCAAACTCGTGAATCCAGATGTGTAAAGGCAAATGCAACACCTGCAACAAGCCAACGTTGTTTACCAGCAGGGCCACTGCAAATGCAACCGGATAAGCCCAGATATTGACCGCCCAGCTATCGAAAGAAAAGCGATCCCAACGCTGCTGGGATCCCAACTTGAGGCTGCGCTGCCAGAGCAATTGGGAGCCGCGGTAAGCACAAATTTCCACTTGCTTCAGCCGCGGGATCCGCAGTTGCTGCACCATCAAAAACAGTTGGGCAACGAGCAGAGATGGCTGTTGGGGCAGGGATCCGGTGAGGTGGATGTGCAGGGTTTCATCGGCAAAGTTCACCCGTCCGGGCCAGCGTCGCCGCAGCAGCTCCAGCCGCACAACCCGCACAATCGATTGGCTGTCCCCAGCTCGCGCTAGGGTGAGGGGATCCGGTGGGCTGGGCATCCCAGGATACCTCCAAAAATCAAAAATAAGGAGCGAACCCATCATCCCCCAACCCCGCCAGCAAGAGCGAAATTGCGCTCCCTCTCAGGCCGCTCCCGGGGGAGGTTGGTATAGTTGAGGGCAGCAGGTGTGCGGAGTGGATGGAGGGTCATGCCCGAATTGGACAAGCCAGGGTCAAGGCAGATATGGGGGGCGATGCTGCTGTTGAGCTTAACCGGAGCAGGCGTGTTTCTCCCTCAACCTGTCCGGGCTCAGGCAACCACGGCTCCAGGTCTATCTCACATCGACCGTTGGTACTACGATCCGCAGCAGGGACGGCTGGAAGTCAACACCCAGGGCGAGGTGCGGCCTTTCCTGTTTGTGCTCCAGAATCCGCCGCGGGTTGTTCTGGATTTTCCCAACACCCGCTATGGACGGGATCCCCAAACCCAGACTTTCCCAGGCCGTGTTGCCTCCCTGCAGATCAGCCAGCTCACAGAGACCATCACCCGCTTTGTGCTGTATCTGCAGCCGGATCAGCCTCTCAGACTCAACCAACTGCAACTGCTCACCGCCGGCCCCTCCCGCTGGGCTGTTCAATTCCTCCAGGCCGGCCAACCCTCGCCTGCCGCCCCGCTGTTTCCCCCTGGCCCCCGCGATCCTGCGCCCCCTCCCCGCAGCCCCGCTCCCTCCCGTGCCGACCATCAGATCTTGGGGGTATCCCCGCAGGCGGAGGGTTTTTTCATCCGCACCCAGGGCAGCCCCGCCACCACGGTGCGGCGCATCCTCGATCCGGATCGGGTGGTGGTGGATTTTCTCAACACCACCCTCAGCCCCGCCCTCACCCAACGAGCCTACATCGTCAACCGTCTGGGGGTTTTGCGGCTGCGCATCGGGCAGTTTGAGCCCACGATTGCTCGGGTGGTGTTGGATGTGGATCCTTCGAGTGGCGATTGGGAAGCCCGCTACGACCCGCAGCAGGGCGGGATCTGGATCCAGCCCGCCGGTGGCGCTGACCAGGCCAGCCTTTTGCCTGAGGTCAGCCAGGGCGATCCCCAAGGGCCGCTGGCTACCTTGCGCTCGGTGGAGCTGCAGGGCAATCAGCTCATCATCAGCGCCGATGGGTTCCTGTTTTACCGGGCCGGCTGGGATCCGGAAAGCGGCGGCTACCGCATCAACGTGGCGCCGGCTCGCCTGCCCCAGTCTTTGCCAGATCCCGGCTTGCCGGTTGGGGGGCCGGTGGAGCGGATCCGCTTTGTGCAAGAAGATGCCCGCACGGTCAGCATTCTGGTGCAACCTGCCGAAGAGTTCAATGTGTTTGAGCCCCACCCCGGCCAGGGATCCCGCCGCATTACCTTGGAGCTGCGGCCTCTCAACGCCCCGCCGCCAACACCTCAGCGGCAACCGTCTGCCCAAGCTTCCCCTCCTCCACCCCAGGGCCGGACGGTCATCGCCGTCGATCCGGGACACGGCGGACGGGATCCCGGCGCCATCGGAGTGGATGGGATCCAGGAGAAGGACATCGTCCTCTCCGTTTCCCTCCAGGTACGACAACTGCTGCAAGAGCGGGGCTATGGAGTGGTGATGACTCGCACCGACGACCGGGAAGTGCTGCTGCAGCCGCGGGTGGATATGGCCGTTCAGGCCAACGCTACCCTATTGGTGAGCATCCATGCCAACGCCCTGGATCGCTCCGGCATCCACGGCATCGAGACCTACTACCTGCGGCCCGATAGCGCCGAGCTGGCCACCATCCTGCACCGCAGCTTGGTGAGGGCCACCGGCGCTGCCGACCGGGGGGTGCGACGGGCCCGCTTTTTCATGGTGCGGGAAACGCCCGTGGGTATGCCTTCCGTGCTGCTGGAGTTGGGCTATGTAACCAACCCAACCGAAGGGCGAAAATTGGCTACTGCCGAATACCAGGCTATTTTGGCGCGGGCCATTGCCGAGGGCATTGAGGCCTTTCTGCGCAGCCGCTAAGGTCCTGCAGCCGATCCCAGGGAGAGGGCCAGAAAGCGATGCCGACAGCCTCAGAGGCAGGGTAGGATACAGCAGCTTAGCCAAGGTGTTGAGGAGAACGGAGCATGCGTTGGGATCCGGATCCCGGTTGGCCAATTGGGGTGTTTGACAGTGGCTTGGGCGGGCTGACGGTTTGGCGAGCCTTGCGCCGCCGCCTCCCCCAGGAACGGCTCCTCTACTTTGCCGATACGGCGCGGCTGCCCTATGGGGAACGCTCCCCAGAGGAGATCTTGACCTTTGTGCGGCAAATTCTGACGTGGATGCAGGCGCAGCCGGTGAAGCTGGTGGTGATGGCCTGCAATACCAGCTCAGCTTTGGCCCTAGAACACGTGCGGCAGGAGTTCGCCTTGCCCATTCTGGGGCTGATCCTGCCGGGCGCCCAGGCGGCCTTGTCTCAGGGATCCCGCATTGGGGTGATCGCCACGGCGGCCACCGTTAAAAGCCGCGCCTACTCCAGGGCCATTCAGGAGTACAGCGCCCTGGATCGCAGGCGTTTTCCCCAACCTGTCCAGTGCTGGGAGCAGGCCTGCCCGGAGTTCGTCCCCCTCATCGAAGCCGGCCAGTTGGACGGCCCCGCCCTGCGGCAAGCGGCCGAACGCTACCTGCAGCCCCTGTTGCAACAGGGGATCGATACCCTCGTCTACGGCTGCACCCACTACCCGCTGCTGGATCCCCTCTTGAAATCCCTGCTGCCCCCAGCCGTCAAACGGGTGGATCCCGGCGTGGCGCTGGTGCGATCCCTGGCCCGCGAACTGAGCTTATGGGGCTTGCGCTGCCCCTCGGCCGCCGCCCAGGAGGAACCCTACCGTTTCTGCGTGAGCGGGGATCCAGAGCGATTTGCCCGCTTGGCCACTCCTTGGCTGGGCTTTCGGCCCCAGGTGGAACGGGTGGAATGGCCGGCCTTGGATGTCAACAGCTCCCGCCGCCCCTGAACAGGCGCTCCTTCTCTTCAGGACTGGGAGCACCAGGCTCTTTGTTCTCAACGGGTCATCACCTGCAGGGGGAAGCGCTCCGCCAACTCCCCTTCTACCTTGGGCAGCCATTCCTCTTGAAACACCCACACCTGGCCTTGCTGCACGCGGCCATCGGGGTTTTGCGTCAGCTCCAGCCAATAGACGAATTGGTTTCCCCGCAGCACCACGCCTTGAATGGCCAAGGCCAGGGTATAGCCGGGAGTATTCGCCAGGGCCTCTGGGGACGGGTAGCGGATCACCTCCACCGCCCGATCCAAATCGGCGGCAATCTCTGGCCCATAGACCTCGCGAATTGCCTGAAAGAGATCTTCCGCCGTCAGCCCTTGTGGGCGAAAGAAGGTCATGCGCTCCGAGCGAATCGTCTCCCGATCCAGCGGGTTGATGATCCGTCCTGGCGGAGCCACCGAGGCCAAAAAGGTAAACCGGGATCCATCCGGCTCCACGCGGTTGATGTTCAGGGTTTCGCCCGGACGGGGCCGCAGCACGGGATTCTCCCTCACCCAGGCGGCCACCTGATCCGGAGATTGCCCAGGGATCCCCCAAGCGGCCAAGCGAAGACCCGCTGCCGCCCAGCAGGCTATGGCCAAACCAATCGCCTTAGCGGGTCGGAGTCCTCTCCCTTGAGACAAGGGCAGTTGTTTACCCCCACAGGATAGAGCCTTCCCTCGGTTGGCGCCCAAGACCGGCCGCGGATTGCAATGCACCTTCTCATTCCTCCGGACAACCAATGCAGAAACGATATGAACACATGGTCAGGCAGGGGCAGAGCCTTCCTCGATGGGAAAAGTCTTGCCCTCCCGGCCCTTTCCTACTGTATCTGGAGAGGTTGGTGGGCCTGTTGCGTCTGAGCGCGAGCCTCACGGCCAATGGTTGCAAAGATCCCTCGGCAAGATACGCAGATCGCCGGCGGCTTATCCGCCAAAACGTAAAAAGTATCTTAAGATCAACGGTAAGCAAACCTTATACGCATTAGGTCAGCACCTCAGGAGGTAACCGATGGCTCTCGTTGCAATGCGGACGCTGCTGGATCATGCCGCCGAACACGGCTACGGCATTCCGGCTTTCAACGTCAACAACATGGAGCAGATCCAAGCGATCATGCAAGCTGCCCATGAAACCAACAGTCCGGTCATCCTGCAAGCCTCTCGAGGGGCACGCAAGTATGCGGGCGAGCACTTTTTGCGCCACCTGATCCTGGCGGCGGTGGAGACCTACCCCCACATTCCCGTCGCCATGCACCAAGACCACGGCAACAGCCCCGCCACCTGCTACTCTGCCATCCGCAACGGCTTCACCAGCGTCATGATGGATGGCTCCCTCAAAGAAGATGCCAAAACGCCGGCCAGCTACGAGTACAACGTGGCCGTTACCTCCGAAGTGGTGAAAGTGGCCCACGCAATTGGGGTGAGCGTGGAAGGGGAACTGGGCTGCCTGGGATCCCTGGAGACAGGCCGTGGCGAAGCAGAAGATGGTCACGGTGCTGAAGGGGCCCTCAGCCACGACCAACTGCTCACCGACCCCGACCAAGCGGTGGACTTTGTGGAGCGAACTCAGGTGGATGCGCTGGCTGTAGCCATTGGCACCAGCCACGGCGCCTATAAGTTCTCCCGCAAGCCCACCGGCGACATTCTCGACATGGAGCGCATCGCCGAGATCCACCGCCGCCTGCCTAACACCCACCTGGTGATGCACGGTTCCTCCTCGGTGCCCAAGGAGTTGATCGACATCATCAACCAGTACGGCGGCTCCATCCCCGAGACCTACGGCGTGCCGCTGGAAGAAATTCAGCGGGGCATCCAAAACGGGGTGCGCAAAGTCAACATCGACACCGACAACCGCCTGGCCATCACGGCTGCCGTGCGCCGCGCCCTGGCCGAAAATCCGAAAGACTTTGATCCCCGCTCTTTCCTCAAGCCTTCTATTAAGGAAATGCAAAAAGTGTGCGCTGAGCGCTACATCGCCTTCGGCTGTGCCGGCCATGGCACCAAGGTTCCGGTGGTTACCTTGGATGAGATGGCAGCCAAGTATGCTTCTGGCGCTTTGGCAGCTCAGGTGAAGAAGACCGTCGCGGTCTAGCCCTCACACCCGGCCGCTGCAGCCCAGAACTCCTCGGCGTTTGCTGAGGAGACTCTAGCTCAATCGACAGGTAAGGGGATCCGCAGAGGATCCCCTGTTGCTTTGGAGGAACTTGATGCGTTTTGGCGGTCAGGCAGCTTTTGCTACAAAACTTTTTTCCACTTCGATTTGCCGATTTAGCAACGCCAAAGTCAGGCGATCCAGCATTTCCAGGTCGGCCTCAGAGTAGCGCCGCTGAAAGAGCAGCTCGTTGATGAGGTTTTCTTGATGCCAACTGAGAAGGCCGCTGCGGAAAACTTGCTCCACGACTTCTGCGATACTAGGGGCCGGAGCAACAGGGAGAAAATCGAGAGAGGTATTCATGGTCGTTTCCGTTTGAGAGAGTTGCTTCGAGAGTCCCGGTTACTTGCGCCGAGGAACGAGATAGCGCTGCTCAATCTGCTCCAGCGAGAGGCGGGAAACTCCGGCCCGCGGCTCGTCCTCAGAAGAGGCCTCACCCTGCCACTTGAGGGATACTCCCAGCAGTGCTCCCAAAGAAAAGCTCTCGCTCAACAGGGCCGCTATGCGGTAAGTACGGTAGTCTAGCGTTAGATCGACACCAGCTTGCATCTGCGTTTCCTCCGTATTTCCAACGTTCACGTTCCCATTATAGCCTGGATATCCGTAAAAAAACGTAAAACACCGAGGATCTACGTACGCGATTTATAGGATTTTTCTACGCCATTTGGCGGATAGCGGCGGGGATCCTACGGATCTGGGGGGGCAGGTTCAGGGATCCCAGCTCAGCAGAGCCGCGATTGCGGCGGCCAGAGTGGCGGCGTTGAAGGGCTTGCTGCTGAGGCCATTGGCTCCCAGACGAGCCAAAGAGGCACCCTGGCATCCCTGATCCTCGGAGTTTCCTGGATAACAGGGATCCCCTACGTTGCCCCCAGAGGGCGAAACCTAGTCGGTGTTTTCGTTGCTCACAAAACCTGGGTTGTCCGGGGATCCACTGGGTTCGGGCGATTCCAGCGCGTGTTTGAGGGCATGCCAGGCCAGGTTGGCGCACTTGATGCGCACCGGAAATTGGGCAACTCCCTTCATGGCGTTCAAGGCCCGCTGCTCCCGCGGAAACTCAGCGCCGCCGCGCATCATGGCTTGGAAGTGATCCACCAACTGCAACGCTTCGGGGATGGTGCGCCCCCGCACGGCGTCAGCCATGAGATCGGCAGAGGCCAGGGCAATAGCGCAGCCTTCGCCCTCGAACTTGACATCGACAATTCGCTCTTGATCCGGATCCAGTTGCAAGGTGAGGTCGATGGTGTCGCCACAGGAAGGGTTGTGGCCGCGTTGGTGGCGATGAACCGGATCCACTTTGCCGAAGTTGCGGGGCTTTTTGTACCGCTCCAGAATGACTTGCTGATAGAGTCCGCGCAGGTTATCGAGAGGCATTGTTGTTCCCGCTTGGTCGCTGCTTGGGCCGGAGAGCGTCAAGAGCTTTTGAGGGTTGAAGGGCGATAGGGTCGAGATCGAGAAGCCGAGGAAGCTAGCCCATTCCGGCCAATCTGTAACTTAATCTTAACCCCGTTCTCTGTAGAGATTTAGTAGAAAAACGCCTGCCAGCGCACGGGCTTGCGTTGGCGCATGTAGAGCCAATCGAACAGGTTTTTCAGCAGCGTGGCCAGGTAGCCGCGCCAGACCCACCTGCCCTTCTCGGCGACGGCAACCCGGTTTCCCATCGTAACGCAGACAAACACAGTGGCCTGGGGTCGGTAGGGAAGCAGGGGTTGGCCGCGGATGAGCCGCAGCAGGTTTTGTGCTGCAATCGGCCCCTGGCGCACCGCGTACACGCCGATCTTGGGCAAGAGCCGGGATCCCCAGACAAAGTCGGCGCAGTCCCCTAAGGCCAAGATGCGCTCTGCCCCCTGCACCCGCAGGCACTCATCCACCAGCAGGGATCCCGTCGGCCCCAGCGGCAGGCCGCAGCTTCTCAGCCAGGCGGGCGCCTGCAACCCACCCGCCCATAGGCGGGTCTGGGCCACCAGCTCGCTGCCATCCTCTAGCCAAACTTGCTGTGGCCCGAAGGCTTTTACCCGGCGCTCCGCCCAGATCTCTACCCCCAAGCGGCGGATCTCCCTTTCCACCTCCTGGCGGAAGCGTTCTGAGAAGCCCTCGACCAGATGGGCCTGGCCATGGATCAGGAGCAGGCGGGCCCGCGCCAAAGGGATCCCCGTTGCTGCGCTCATCTCGCGGCAGAGGTCGTACAGCTCTCCTATCAGCTCTGTGCCGGTGCAACCTCCCCCCACCACCACAAAGGTCAGCAGGCCCGGCGTCGGATCTCCCTGGGCCGCCCGCTGCCAGCACTGCCGGATCCGGGTTTGGGCGGCCACCAGTTGCTCCGCCGGTCGAATGGCGAAGGCATGTTGCATCCCGTCGATGGGACGCAGCTCCCGCCCCACATTCACCAACAGGTAATCGTAGGCAAGGGTTTGGATCCCGCCTGCGCCTTCCAGGGTCAGGGTTTGCGCCTGCGGCTGCATGTGGGTTACTCGTCCCGGCAGAAACTGGGCACCATTGGCTTGAACGTGCTCCAGCAGCGGGATCCGCACCAGATCCAGGGAAAACCGACCGCTCAGCAGCCGCGTGGACATGCCCGAGTTGACGATGTAGGGGTGGGGATTGATGGCGATCACCCGCGCTTGCCCTTTGAGGGCCCGCAAGGCGTCGATGGCCCCATAGCCACATCCGGCCAAGACCACTGTGGGCAGGGCTCCCTTCATGGCTGGAGCGGCAACCTCTCGCAGGCGGGCGCGCACCTTGTCGGGCGGCAACCGGGATCCCTCAGCGTCGATCAGCTCCCATCTTTACACGGGCAGTAGGTCGGTATGCACCTCTTCCATCTGCTTGGAGAGAAGCCGCTGCAGGCTCCCTCTGGCTTCGGGGAAGTTGGGAGAAATTTCCAAAGCCGAGCGAAAGTGATCGATGGCCTGCCCCAGCTTGCCTTGGCGGGCCAAGACGGATCCCAGGCGGTAGTGGGCCATGCCGTAGCTGCCGTTGCTGCGCATCGCCCGTTGATAGCTGGCCAACGCTGAGCTCAGATCCCCCTTGATACGAGCCACTTCTCCCAGGCCAAAGTGGGCTTCGGGCAAATCTGGGTCTTCTCTTAACGCTTGTTCAAACTGTTGCACAGCCTCTTGCACCTGCTGGGGCCAGACAAACTTGCGCCCGGAGGCGTCGCGGTGTTTTTGACCCAAATAGGACAAGCCGATGGCAGCAACCGCCTCAGGCAAGTTGGGCACCAGCCCCAGGGCTCGCTGGTAGCTCTTGATGGCTTCGTTGTGCTGCTCCTGGGCCGCTAAGACCAAGCCTAGCCCGTAGTAGGCGCGGCCCTGCTGGAGCTTGGAGGAGCTGCCGGAGAGGAGCACCTGGCTGAACTCTTGGCCAGCCTGGGCCAGACGCCCCGCATGAACCATGGCCAAGCCCAGATCCACCCGCACAGCAGCGGCTAATTCGGGATCCAGATCGAGATTGAGGGCGGTTTGAAAAGCTGCTATTGCCGCTTTCAACTGGCCCTTGCGCATCAGCGCTTGCCCCATCAGGTGGTGGGCCAGGCCCAGGCGATCGTTCAATTCCAAAGCAGACCAACAGGAATCGATCGCCTCGTCCCATTGCCCCAACTTGAGGCGAATTTGAGCAATACGGAGGTGGGCCTGGCTGAAGTGGGGATCCAACTCAAGGGCCTTTTGTTGCTGGGCCAAGGCTTCTGCCCAGTTGCCTTTCTCGGCCCAGGCTTGGCCGAGCAGGCTATGGATCTCAACTTGAGCAGATCCCTGGGTGAGGGACAGGGCCTCCTGAAACCGCTCCACTGCCTCAGGAACTTGATTGGCCTGTAAAAAGGACAAACCTTCTGCCAAAGGATCAGAGGATCCCTCTCGCTTAAAGGTGTTGACAGCACGCCGGCCTTTCCACCCCAGCCAGCCCCCCCCTGCAGCCAGGAGCAACAGAGGGATCCCTACTCCCAGCGATCTGGCCCGGGCAGGGACGTCGGGCTGCCGGAAAGAATGCACCACCAACCCGGCCCCCAGCAGGAGAGACAAAGCCAGGGCTCCCCCCAGGAAGGGTCGTAGGGTAGGTTGGTGCAACTGCTGGCCAAGCGCCTGAACGTTGACCGGAAGGCTGATGGGAGAACTGGGGCGAGCAGGGGCAGTCGTGGGCGGAGAGGTCGGGATCCCAGCTTGGGCCTGTGCAGAGGCATGAGCAGCAGGAGACTGACTTGGGTCAGGCTCTGAGCGTCGCTCTTTCTGGGTTTTGGGAACCGGCGCCTCTAGAGTTTTAACTTTGCGAAAATCAGAGCTGCCATCGGGATCCACAACAGGTTTTTGGGCATCCAGCACCTTGATCTCGGAAATCTTGGCGTCCGGCAATACAATCTGCGTGGCGTCGGCACCGCTTTTCCCAGAAGACAAATAGAAGACTTTTTTCCACTGCGGCTGTGTTTCTCCCTGCAGCCGACCGTACACCACCAGTTGGCTGACTCCCTGCACCGGCGCGCCTTCCAATTGGTCGGCAACCCGCTGCAACACCATAGAGCGGCTGAACAGTCCCTGCTGTGGGAGCTCCACCATCAGGTAAAGGACATCTTGTTTCAGCGCCGAACGGCTTGGCAGGGGAGCAAGGGCCTTCTGCAAAGTCTTGATCAGGGTTGCCGCGCTGCGAGCAGCAGATGAGTCATCCATAAGCATAAGGCTAGAAAGAGGGAGAAAAAAAGTCTTGCAACAACCCCAAAAGGGATCCACTTCTTTTGGCAAAGATGGGCGCCCTGCAGCCAGAAGCCAAAGTATTTGACCTCATCTTGCTGCCTCATCGTCATTATGTTCAGCCTGCCGTCATCCGTCAATATACTGAAAGAGTCTGTTACAAATGGGCCCGCCGGCCAATTTTGGGGCGGAAGAGGTGGGCGTGGTCAGGGCTGTAGAGCCGCGAGCGGGCCGAGCCGGCTCCTGCCAAGCCCCGTAGGGCGGGACTGATGAGGTAGAGCACGGTGCGTTCCAGGCTGGCTTGCCGGGTGAGGGCCGCCATCTCCGCCAGGGATCCCAGCCAGATCCGCTCGTCCGGCCAGCCCAGACGGTAGCAAATGGCCACAGGGGTATCGGCAGGATAGTGGGTCATTAGATCCGCCTGGGCTTGTTCCACATGGCGGGCGCTCAGGTAGAGACACAGAGAGGCGCGGTGAGCCGCCAGGCTGGCCAGGGCTTCCGCTGCCGGCACACGCGTCCGGCCACTGGCGCGGGTGAGGATAATCGTCTGCACCAGCTCCGGCACCGTTAGCTCCACCTGCAGACGGGCGGCTGCCAGTTGAAAGGCGCTCACCCCCGGCACGATCTCAAAGGGGATCCCGGCCTCCGCCAGCCGAATCAGCAACTCGTGCAGAGCACCGTAAAGAGACGGATCCCCATCCTGCAGCCGCACCACCCGCAGCCCTGCCTTGACCCGCTCCACCATCTGGGGCAGCAGCGTTTCCAAGGTGAAAGCGCGTGTATCGATGGCCTCCACCCCAGGGCGACAATGGGTCAGCAGCCCCTCCGGCACCAAAGAGCCTGTGTAGAATACTACATCTGCTTCCGCGAGCGCTCTCTGGCCCCGCAGGGTAATCAGCTCGGGATCCCCGGGGCCGGCGCCGACAATGTGCACAGGCCAGTAGGACGAAGTCTCCTCGCTCATCTGCTCTCCTCTCGCCCCAGCAGCCTGCATCCTAACAGCAGCCGATCCCCCAAAACTCCCCTCTCCTTTTGGGAGAGGGGTTGGGGGTGAGGGCGACAGAGAGTAAGGGATTAGGCTAACGCGCCAGCTCGAGGCGCTGCTGTAGAATTTGCTCGGCCAGCACCAGATCCCAGGGGGTGGTTAACTTCAGGTTAGACTCCTCACCTTCCACGATATAGACCGACCAACCCAGCTTCTCGAACAGGGCTGCGTCATCGGTTACCTGCCACCCCTGGGCCAGCGCCTCCCGATGGGCTTGCCACAAGAGCGACAGGCGAAACCCCTGCGGTGTCTGAGCTGCCCACAGCCGGCTGCGCTCCGGTGTCGATTGGATTTGGATCCCCTTGGGGCCGGTCTCGGTGACTTTGATCGTATCCTTGACAGGGATCGCCGCAATCAAGCCGTCCACCTGCTCCAGAGCGGCGCTGCAGCGATCGAACAATTCAGGGGTGGCCAAGCAGCGAGCTCCATCGTGAATCAGCACCCGCTCCACCGTTCCCAGCCCATAGAGATACTCCACCCCCCTGTAAACTGACTCCTGCCGCGTCACCCCTCCTTGCAGAAGCTGCACCGGCGTGGACAGCTCGATGGACGCCAGGATCCGCTCCATGGCTGGCCAGTCGCCGGGTTGGGAGAGAATGCCAATCCACTCGATGGAATGCGCCCGATCTGCCGCCCGCAACGTCCAAGCCAAGATGGGCTGGCCCAAAAGCGGCAACAACAGCTTGTTGACCGCCGCCCCCATTCGCTTGCCACTGCCAGCCGCCGGGATCAACAGGTGCATGGGATCCAAAAGTGCATCCAACCGCATCCCAGTTTACAGCCAGGGAGGGCCAGGCTTGGCCCTCCTCATCGTTGACAGTGGCGATTGGTGCCGCTGGATCCCCCTCAGAGCCGGGGTGCCGCCTCAAGGTTGGTCCAACTCGGCAGAAGCAATCACAAAATCCGGGTAGGCCACGTTACCATGCTCGCCCACATCCAAGCCGGCCAGCTCCTCTTCGGCACTGGTGCGCAGGCCAACGGTTGCCTTGAGGATCAAAAACAGGATCAAGCAGGTGAGGAAAGGCCAGAAGAAATAGGCTAGAGCGCCCACAACTTGTACCCCAAATTGCGCCCAGGTCACCCCTGAATCGGCGTGGGCAAACCAAGGGATCCCGGCTGCCAACACCCCCCAAATACCGCAGGTGCCGTGTACCGAAACGGCGCCCACCGGGTCGTCAATCTTCAGCACCGTATCCAGAATCACCGCCGAGATGACCACCAGGATCCCGGCCACCGAACCGATGATCAAAGCTCCCAGAGGGTGGACAGTGTTGCAAGGAGCGGTGATCCCTACCAAGCCGCCCAGCACCCCGTTGGCGGCAAAGGTCATATCCGGCTTGCCAAAATGCGCCCAGCAGGTGATCATCGCCCCAATGGCCCCTGCCGAAGCTGCCAGCAGCGTGTTCATGGCAATCCAGCCGATATCGGGGCTGGCGGCTGTGGTCGAGCCGGCGTTGAACCCAATCCAACCCAAGGTGAGGATAAACACTCCCAGCATCCCCAGGGGCAGGTTGTGGCCGGGAATCGCCCGCGGCTCGCCGTTGGGGCCGTACTTGCCGATGCGAGGGCCAAGCACCATGGCCCCGGCCAAGGCGGAAGCGCCCCCCACCAAATGCACTACGCCCGAACCGGCAAAGTCGATGAAGCCCAGATTTTCCAGCCAGCCGCTAGTGCCACCGTTGTAGTCGCCGAAGAGACCATTCCAGGCCCAGCCCCCCGAGATGGGGTAGATCAGCCCAGAGATGACGACAGAGTAGATGAGGTAGGCCACGAACTTGGTGCGCTCCGCCATGGCCCCGGAAACAATGGTGGCAGCGGTGGCGGCAAACACCATCTGGAAGACAAAGAAGGTGAAGGGCCAATCCCCTGCTTCGTGGGCTTGCTGCCAACTGAAAGCAAACCAGCTCCTGCCAAAGAAGCCAGTATTTTCTCCAAACATCAGGCCAAACCCGATGAACCAAAAGGCGCAACAGCCCATGCAAAAGTCCATCAGGTTTTTCATCATGATGTTGGCGGCATTTTTGGCGCGGGTAAAGCCCGTCTCCACCATGGCGAACCCCGCCTGCATGAAGAACACCAAGGCTGCCCCCACCAGCGTCCAGACAATGTCAGCATGTTCCTGTACGACTTCCGCGTCCTGGGCGAAGGCACTCCCCTGGCCCAATAGGAAAACCAGCGAAATCGTCAGAGCAGCAGTTAGACTCCACTTGGCCAGTCGCCCAAGCCGCTGAGGTAGCGGGTTCTTATGCTTTTGGATCATCGTTGTAGACATGCTTTTCGACTTACCTAAAGTGACGGTACTTTTCACAACGCACTAGTAGATAGGGCAAAGATCCCTCATTTGCCCACTGCAAGCCAGCCTGGGACCCGGATCGAGCTACCCAGGCTCCAAGACCTTCCCTGCTTTACAGGGCGTCTTGGTTGAGTTCGCCGGTACGGATGCGAATGGTTTTCTCGACAGGGCTGATGAAAATCTTGCCGTCCCCGATTTCGCCGGTGCGAGCCGCCGCGATCAGCTTCTCCACAACCGTGTCCACCAGGTCGTCTTCGACCACGATCTCCACCTTCAGCTTTTGCAGGAACTCTACCGTGTACTCGGATCCCCGATAGCGCTCGGTTTGTCCTTTTTGCCGACCAAAACCCCGCACTTCGCTCACTGTCATGCCGACGATGCCGGCATTGACCAGGGCAATTTTCACCTCATCCAGCTTGAAGGGCCGAATTATAGCCTCGATCTTTTTCATTGGCCTCCCATATCCCCAACAATCCCGCTAATTTCTAACACTACTAAAACCTGCAAATTGTAAATCTAGATACATTTTCGTTCCTCTACTGAGAATGCTTACCACTCTAGATTTGCTCTCGTCAAGACCAGAAGGCCAAGCCCGGGCCACTCTAAGAAGTCCGCGCCGGCATCTCACGAGCTGGGTCTTTCAGCGGCCGTTGAGGATCGAGGAGAACCCAGACTGGCTGTGACGAGGGCCACCGCCAGCCACCACAGCATTTGTACCTGGGGACGGTACCAGATGGTATCCACTAGGCCGTGGGCCATCATGCCGGTGCAAGCCGCTAAGCCTGCTGCCACCCACAGGCCCTCGGGATCCCGGGAGCTGAGCAAAGTGTTCCAGCCTCTCCAGCCGTGATCCCAGAGCACCAGCAAAAACCAGGCAAAAGCCAGGGATCCGATGAAGCCTGTCTCCACGGCGAGTTGCAGCGGCACCGAGTAGGCCCCAAGGGCGCTGAAGTTGCCCCGCTGGTAGAGGGGATAGACGCGGTTGAAGGCGACATTGCCGGGGCCGATCCCCAAGATGGGAAAGTCGCGGATCATGTCCAGCGCGGCGGCCCAGACGTTGAGGCGAAAATTGTTGCTGGTGTCCAGCCGTCCCCAAAAGAGGCTCTGAGCCCGCAGCCGCAGGGGGCGTACTGTTACGATCGCAAGCAACAACGTGGCTGCCCCCCCTCCCAACAGAGCCGGCAGCGTCCAACGTCGCCAACGGGCTGGCAAGTGGGGGGTTTGCCATTGCGCCAGCAGCACCGCCATCATTCCCAGCGCTGCTAGGCCGCCAATCCAGGCGCCGCGGCTGTAGGTCAGCACCAGGCAGATGAAGTTGACGGCAGTTGTAAACCCAACCAAGAGCTTGATCCCCCAGCCCGGCCAGATGCAAATGGCAGCCAGCCCCAGAGGGAGGAGCGGAACCAGGTAGCCCCCATACAAATTGGGGTTGCGCAGAAAGCTGTACACCCGCGTCAGGCCTGCCAAGCCCGATTCCGGATCCACCCAGGTGGCTAGCTCGGCAGCCCCGTAAAAGTATTGCCGCAGGCCATAGACCCCCATCCCCAAGCTGACCAAGAGCAGGGATCCGACGATCCAATCCCGGAACTGCAGTTGGCGAAGCAGACGCTGCAGCAGCAGATAGCCGGCCAGGTAGAGCGTCAACTTCAGCCAGCCGTCCCGCGCTGCATAGGGAACCGGCGACAGGATTGTGGCCAGGGTGGCTATGCCCCAAAACAGGCCTAGGGGCAGATGGACGGGCAGCCAATTCGGGGTTTCCACCAGCCAGCCCAAGACCACAAGCGCCGCCATAGCCAGCAAAATCAGACCTAGGATGCCGGTGGAGCTTTGGGCCGAAAAAAACCAGTAGAGCAGCACCAGGCCCAAACCGATCCAATCCAAGGTTTGGACGAGCCGGCTGCTTTTGCCCCACTGCCGCAGGGATCCCGACACTCGGCTCAAAAGGCTGCCCTGCCACCAGGACTCGATAGAGAAATCCCGCAGCAGCAGGCCGCGCCATGCTTGCGTTGCTCGTTGCATGACTCCTTCCAACACCCTAGGCTTCAGCTCATCTTCCGAGTTTATATCCCCAGCGGACAGGAGCAAGGGCGGGAAGGCAAGAGGGATCCCCTTTCTAGAAGGCTAATCTTTTCTTCCTGGGCTTGGCTTCAGGACTGGTTGTTTTAGAGGCAGCCCAAGACGAAACAACTTTGGGGGGAATTATCCCCCCATTAAACTGCCCACCCGTCTCTTTTTGGCCGAGAGGTATCCAGAGATTTTGATAGCTTTGTCGAGACCAAGCTCGAAACATCACTTAGGCAACCGAGGCCAACGGGCGAAACTGAGATCCCTTAACTTCTTGGGAATCGAAAGGAGAAATCACCGATCCCGATTTGTCTGCATTCAAGGTTTGAGGATCGCAATAATGAATCTGAACACGGGTAGGACGGCCTAAACCCAAAGCAGACCCCAGGCAGCGAGCCAGAACCTGTACCTTGAACTCCAGTTCGCCAATGGTGTCCATCGTTCGCGACCCCCTCCCGATGCCTATCCCTAAGCTCAATCTAGGAGAAGATTGATGATCTTTCTTCAGTGGGAACACAGAATTTGCCAAGCTAGGGCCAAATCAAAGATCATGCAAAGCTGGCACCTTTTTTCAGAGAGAGGGAAGAGGCTTGAACCTGGCCCGGTTTTTTCTGGGGGATCCCGGACAAAGGGCGGGAGCATGCGCGTTGATTTACGTAAAATAACGCCTAGAGAAACCACGGAAAAGGGCTGGAGACCAGTTGCAGTGGCGGCTCTGCGGAGGCTGAGCAACTTGCTGGGATCTGCAGCCGCCTCAATCAAACAGGTTGGCCAGGGATCCAGCCAGAGCGTTGATGAGGGGGCTAGGGTATTATGCCCGTCTACCTTTACTGGGGAGATGACACCTATCGGCTGATGCAGGCGGTGCAGCAGTTGCGGGATCAAGTGCTGGATCCCGATTGGGCTGCTTTTAATTACGATCGCCTGCCACCGGAATCGACGCTTGTCGGCCTCAGCCAGGCCATGACGCCGCCCCTGGGATCCAACGCCCGCCTGGTTTGGCTGGAGGAGACGACACTCACCCAACATTGCCCGGAAGAGCTGTGGGAAGCAGTGGAGCGCACCCTGGCCCAGTTGCCCCCCACGACACATTTGCTGTTAACCAGCAGCAGCAAGCCGGACGGACGCCTCAAATCCACCAAAATCCTCAAGAAAGTGGCCATCGTCCGCGAGTTTCCCCAACTGCCTCCCTGGGATGAAGAGGGCATTCTTAGACAGGTATACAGCGAAGCCCGGCAACGGCATCTCAAGCTCAGCCCGGCGGCAGCCCAGAAGTTGGCCGAGGCGGTGGGCAACGACTCCCGCCGCTTGGCGATGGAATTGGAAAAGCTGGCTCTGTTTACAGCCGCTCAAGAGGATCCCATCTCCCCTGAGCAAATCGAGGCCTTGGTTCCCGCCAGCGCCTACAACAGCTTTCAACTGGCGGCCGCCCTGCGCCAGGGCAACTTGGATCAGGCCCTGCCCATCCTGGCCCATCTGCTGGATCACAACGAGCCGGCCCTGAAGATCCTGGCAGTGTTGGTGGGCCAATTCCGCACCTGGCTGTGGGTACGGCTGCTGCTGGAGGAGGGAGAACGGGATCCCAAAGTCATCGCCCAAAAAGCAGAGATCGCCAACCCCAACCGAGTTTACTTTTTACAGAAAGAGGTGGGATCCCTGGAAAGCGCAGCTCTGCTGAAGGCAATGCAGCAACTTTTGCAACTGGAATACCAGCTCAAGCAAGGTCAGCCAGAGCGAGAGGTGTTTCAAGAAGCCCTAATCCAGATCGCGACCATTCTCCGCAAATCCTGCTGATCTTCCCCGTTTCTGTTACTCGGACTTCAGAGACAGTTCTGACAACAGCCCGAAGACTTAATCGGCTTAGGTTACAGCCTTTTCCAGCTTATAGCCATTTCAAATAGCAATGAAACGTTTCTCCACGTCGTTATTGCTCCGCAACGCTGTCGCGGACGCGCCGCTCTAACTCCCCTCTCCCTCTGGGAGAGGGGCCGGGGGTGAGGGCTGGGGGTGAGGGAGGCAAAGCGTCTATTTGTCGAGTTGTCGGGATGTGGAGTTGTCTGATTGGCTTTGGCGAGCTATTGAATGACTTGCCTCATGTAACTTCCCCAAGTTTGAGCGGCGATGCCGCTACTCCCTCGCGTTGGGCTGGAGTCATCATTGCCCAGCCAAATGCCGGTTACCAGAGGCGGGTTGGGTGTGTAGCCGATAAAGAGCAGATCCTTGTTGGCGGTGGTGGTGCCGGTTTTGCCCGCTTCTCCGATCCCAAGGCGAGCGGCAGTGCCGGTGCCGGAGCGGATCACGCCTTGCAATACGGCGGTCATCTGCTGGGCGACGCTTGCCGACAAAACCAGCCGCTGCGAGCGGGGATCCTCGCGGCCTGGGTAGATCTCGCGGCAGGTGCGAAAGTCGTCGGGGTTGGCGCAATCGCTGCTATCCAGGATGCGGCGGATGGTGTGGGGCCTGGACCAAAGGCCGCGATTGGCCAAAGGAGCAAAGGCCGCGGTCAGCTCCAGCAGGTTCACCTCCATCGTGCCGAGTACCAGGGAAGGATAGGGCTGCAAGGGGGATTGGATCCCCATTTGCCGCGCCATGGCCACCACCTGCTCCAGCCCCACCTGTTGGGCCAACCGCAGGGCGATTACGTTTTCGGAGAGGATCAAGCCGCGGGCCAAGTCCATGGGGGCACTTCCCGAGCGGCAGCCCTGAAAGGTGAGGTTGCCCCAAGTAAGCGGCTCACAGGAGAGCACCTGCGAAAGCGGGATCCCCTGGCTGAGGGCGGCGGCGTAGGTGAAGACTTTGAAGGTGGATCCCGGCTGCCGTTGGGCTTGGGTAGCCCGGTTGAAGGGGCTGGCGTTGTAGTCGATCCCGCCCACGAGAGCTAAGATCTCGCCGTTGCGGCTGTCGAGGCTGACCAGGGCACCCTGACTGAAGCCCAGGCGGGAGCCCGCCTCGCGCACCGTTTGGGCCAGGGCCTGCTCCGCCAGCCGCTGGTAGGGCAAATGCAGTGTGGTCTCGATGATGAAGTTGCCCTCTGCCGAGAGGTCTTGGCCCAGAAGCTGCCGCAGCTCCTGGAAGACGGTGCTGTAGAAGTAAGGGGCAACCGTCGAGGTCTGGGAGCGCAGATTGGGGTTGAGGGTGAGGCGGCTGCGCCGGGCCCGCCGAATCTCCTCTTCTGGGAAGACTTGGAGCTCGCTGAGGCGATCCAACACCCGATCCCGGCCCCGCACGGCGGCATCGTAGTTGGCGACGGGGTTAAAGGCATTGGGAGCGGGCAGGATGGCGGCCAGGGTGGCGGCTTCGGAAAGGCTGAGCTGGCGGCTGGGGATCCCGAAGTAGAACTGGGCGGCGGTCTCAAAGCCGTAGATGCCGTTGCCCAGGTAGACGTTGTTGAGGTAGAGGGTGAGGATTTCGTCTTTGCTGTAGCGCCGTTCCAGCTTGAGGGCGGCGACGGCCTCCCGCAGCTTGCGGCCAAAGGTGTTGCCTGAGCCGGTGTAGTCGCGCAACACGGTGCGGGCCAGTTGCTGGCTGATGGAGCTGCCCCCCTGCTGCACCTCTCCGGAGCGCAGGTTGACCCAAAAGGCGCGGCCAATGCCCAGCAGATCGACCCCGAAGTGGGAGTAGAAGCGGTGATCTTCGGCGGCCACCACCACCTTGGGCAGAATCGGGCCGAAGGCCTCTAGGTTGGGCAGCTCCCGGTAGGTATCCCCCTGGTGGCGGCGCAGTTCGGTTTGCCGATCCCCGGCCAGGACGATGAGGGGGTTGCGATCGGCGGCGAGCGGCGGTTCTACTGAGAACTTGCTCCACTCGTGGCCGATCCAAATCCTCGCCCCCAGCCCCAAGAGCGCCATCAGGATCAGGCAGCCGCGCACCCCGTACACCTGCGGCGGCGGTGGATCCAACACTTGAATAAACACGCTCTCCGGATCCCGGGGCGGGCCAAGGCTGAGTCGCTGGCCATGGCGCAGGATCACTCGCCGCACCCGCTCGGCGCCGCCAAAGGGCTTGAGGCGAAAGACGCCGTTGGTGGAGTCTTGATCTTCCAGTTGGTAGCGACCGGCGTTCCACCCCAGCCAGTAGAGAATCGGGGGCAACGGGATCCGCCACCCCAGGCCGGGCAGACGCCAACCCGGACGCGGGCGAACGCAGGCGTGCAGATGGCTCACCGCAGGGGCGGGGATGCGGATGGTGGCCACCGTCTGGCTGCGACCCAGAATGTCGGATCCCTGCAGGACAAACACCTGGGGAGCTTCTCCCGGCCAAGTAATCCGCAGGCGCACCGGGCGCTTGGGCGGGGGAGGGTCGGGGGGCTTGAGGAGGGCAGTGGGCCCAGCAGGGAAAGGCCGCCCCATTGCCAGGGTTTTGAAGAAGTGGACAACGGTGTTCAACAGCGACTTTTTGTCTTCGGAAGCAGACATGGCTCAATCTCCCCGCAGTTCGCGCGTACGGCGCAGCAGCTCCTGCATGGTCTGGCCGGGACGAGGGCCGGCGGGGGCCGGACGGGGCTGGGCAACGGGGACGGTGGGCGGGGAAGGTGAAGGGCTGGGCGGGGGATCCCAAACGGCCAGGTAGAGGTGGCCCTGGGGGGTGCGCTCGACGAGGCCAGACCAAGAGCCGGAGCGGAACTGGACGCGCTCAGAACGGTTTTCCCGCACCGCCTGCAGTTCTCGCTGCAACTGGGGGGGCAAGGGGGCCTGCAGCATGTCTTCCAGCAGCCCTTCCGCCTGCGGGGCGGGCACGTCGTCGGCGATGGTGGCCTCGATTTGTTGCAGCGCCAGGCTGGATTCGTCGTAGGTGAGGCTCAAGTTCATGCCGCCCAAGCGGTACAGGTCGTACACGGTGTTGGGCCAGGCGCCCCGCCCCTGCTGGCTGGGGGATCCCAGGGCGGCCCGCACCACCTCGCGGGAAGTCTGGAGAGGGAAGGCGCGCAACACCGGCTCGCTGCTGGCGTAGGGCTCCAGCTCCGGCGCCGGATCCCGAACCGTCTCGCCGCCGCCCAGATCCAGAGCAAGAGGTTCAGGGGCCGTATCGGGCTGCGCACCCGCTCCGGGGCGCTCATCCTCTAACTCCGTGGGAGCTGGCGAGGGGCGAGAGCCGGAGATCACCGGAGCCGCAGGGCGCTGCAGAAACCGCCCCAACCCCCAACTCACCAAAGCCAAACCCAGCAAACCGCCCGCCAAGAAGGGGATCAGGCGCAGGGGTCCCCTGTTTTCCGCCGCAGTGGCCCCTGTCACGGGCCTGAGACGCAGCGTGCCGGCTGTGGCTAAAGGAGCAGGATCCCGAAGCGAGGCGCCACGGATCCCTGGCGATGGAAAGGCAACAGGGGCGGAACTTTGGATCCCGGCTTGGATGCGCTCCAGCTCTGCCAACACATTGGCCACCGTGGGCGGACGGGCGGCTGGATCTTTGGCCAAACAACTGAGGATGAGGTCGGAGAGGCCAGCGGGCAGTCCCAGCTCTTCCAGAGGCAGGGGGCGCTGCTTGTGGTGGGCCTGGTACCAGCCCGGGAAAGATTCCGTGGTGGGCTGGAGGGGCATCTGGCCGGACGCCATCTGGTAGAGGATGATCCCGAAGCTGTAGATGTCGGAGCGGGCATCCAGCGGCAACCCTTCCAATTGCTCTGGGGAGGAGTAGGCCAGCGTCCCCAAGTAGGCGTGGGTGAGGCTCAGCGACTCACGGGTGTTGAGCAGCTTGGCAATGCCGAAATCCACCAGCTTCGCCAGCTCCCCCAAGCTCTCGTCGGCCACCACGATCACGTTGGCCGGCTTGAGGTCGCGGTGGATGACCTGGATCCGCTGCCCTTCCAAGAGGATCCCTTCGTGGGCTGCTTTGAGCCCCAGGCCAATTTGGCGGGCCAGCCGAAAAAAGCGCTCCAGAGGCAGAGGTCCCGCCGCCAGAATATCCTTGAGGGTTTGGCCGTTCAGGTATTCCATCACATAGAAGGGCACCTCATCGGCAGTGATGCCGTAGTCGCTCACCTTGACAATGTGCAGGCTCTTTTGGCCCAAAGCGGCGCAGGCTTTCGCTTCCCGCTCGAAGCGCAGGCGGGCCTGCTCGTCCATCGCCGGCTGGGAGAGCAGCTTAACGGCCACTTCCACCCCGCCAAAGAGCAGATCTTGGGCCAAATAGACCCGCCCCATGCCTCCTTGCCCCAGCAGATGGGTGAGGCGATAGCGCTGGGCCAAGAGGCGATCCAAAAAGGGATCCGAGGAAGTGAACATAGGAAATCGCGGCAATCCAGAGAAGAGAACAGAGCAAGACTTCCGCAGGGATCTGACAGGAGCGGGCTACCTCTACCATAAGCACTGAAGCTGTCATAGGCTATGCCCACCGCCGTCAATCCGGTTGCTTTGAATGTCTTTGCCCGTCGTTTACCACCCCGACTACAGCGCCCCCCTGCCGCCGGGCCATCGCTTTCCTATGCCCAAATTCCGCCTCCTGCACGAGCTGCTGCTGCGGGAAGGGGTGATCCGCTCTCAGCAAGTGCATCAGCCGGAGCTGCCTCCCCTGGCTTGGATCGAATCGGTGCACACGCCAGAGTACGTGCGGGCCTACTGTGAGGGATCCCTGGAAGCCAAGCTGCAGCGGCGCATCGGCCTGCCCTGGAGCCCTGAGCTGGTGCGGCGCACCTGTCGAGCCGTGGGCGGCACCGTCCTGACCGCCCAGTTGGCCCTGCGCCACGGCCTGGCTTGCAATACCGCCGGCGGCACCCACCACGCCTTTCCCACCTACGGCTCCGGCTTCTGTATTTTCAATGACCTGGCCATTGCCGCCCAAGTCCTGCTGCAGCAGGGGCTGGTGCACAAGGTTCTGATTGTAGACTTGGATGTGCACCAGGGCGATGGCACCGCCTGGATCTTCCGCTCCGAGCCGCGGGTGTTTACCTTCTCCATGCACTGCGCCGCCAACTTCCCGGCCACCAAACAACAGAGCGACCTGGACGTGCCTCTGCCGGTGGGCCTGGAAGACGAAGCCTATCTACAAATCTTGGCCGACCACTTGCCGGATCTCTTGGCCCAGGTGCGCCCCGATCTGGTGCTCTACGACGCGGGGGTGGATCCCCACGCAGAAGACCTCTTGGGCAAGCTGGCCCTCAGCGACGAGGGGCTGTTTCGCCGCGACATGCAGGTGCTGGATACTTGCGTGAGACGGGGCCATCCGGTCGCCTGCGTCATCGGCGGCGGCTATGGCCAAGACCTTGCCCGCCTTGTGTACCGCCACTCGCTGCTGCACCGCGCCGCCGGCGAAGTGTACCGGCAATACCGTCTCTAGCTGGCTGCCAACTAGGCATATTCGGCGATCACCACCGTGATGTTGTCTCGCCCGCCCCGCTCTTTGGCCGCCTCGATTAACTTGCGGGGGAGCTGCTCCAAGTCCTCTACCTGCAGGCAATACTCGGCGATAGCCTCGTCCTCCAGCTCCTCGGTGAGGCCGTCACTACACAACAGCAGGCGATCCCCCGGACAAACTGTAATCGGCTGCACGGCAGGCGGCCCCGCATCGGGCCGGCCCAGGCAGCGCTCGAGAATATGTCGCCAGGGGTGGACGCGGGCTTGCTCTTGAGTCAACTCCCCTTGGCGAACCGAGCGGGCCACCAGGGTGTGATCCTCCGTCATCTGCTGCATCTCGGATCCCCGCAAGCGATAGAGGCGAGAATCGCCAATGTGAGCGCTCCAGCAATTGTTGTTAGGATCCACCAAGGCCACCACCACGGTGGTGCCCATGTCGGCCCGCTCCGGGTTTTGCCGCTGGTCCTTGAGGATGGCCTCGTTGGCTGCTTCTACCGCTTCGCTGAGCAACTTGGGTGCCGGCACGTTTTTCCAGCCTCGATCCAGATAGGCCCGGATGGTCTCGACGGCCAACAAGCTAGCCGTTGCCCCGGCAGCGTGCCCTCCCATGCCATCGGCAACGATGAAGTAACGTCCTTCCGGATCGCAGTAGTAGGCATCCTGGTTGCTGCTGCGAACCTTGCCCGGATCCGTAGCGCAGGCGTATCGTCGCATCACATCAATCGCTCTGACCGATTCAACCTCAAGAGTACCCTGATTAAAGCAAGAGCAGCGAGGGCAGCCAAAACCAAAGTGATAACGGCTAAGGTAGCATGTCCGGCCAAAAGGAGCTGGGTTGCGCTCAGAAAGAAGGCTGCAAACAACACTGCATAAATAACCCCCAAGCCGGTGCTGTTCAGCTTGCGCAGCAGGCGCTCTGCCTCGCTCGATCGCACCCGCAGGCGCAGTTCTCCTTGTTCCAACTTGCTCAAGGTCAATTCGAGGCGGCGGGGCAAACTGAGGCTGCTGCTGGTAAACTCAGCCGCCTGGCGGCCAACCTGGGCCAAGAGAGTCTCGGTCTCGGTTCCGTTTAAACTCATCAGCTCCTCCGCAAAAGGCTTGGCCACTTCCATAAAGTCGAACTCCGGATCCAACCCCTTTCCCAACCCCTCCAACGTGGTTAGAGCCCGCATCACAAAGGTAAAGGTAGCCGGAAAGCGAAACGGCTGATCGTAGGCCAACTCGTAGAGGTCTTCGCTGATGGCCGCCACCGAGATTGCTCCTGAGTTGCTGGAAAAGGGTTTATCCATAAAGTGGTCCAGCATGTACTGCACCGAGCGACGCACCGGCGCCAGATCGGCGGTGGGCACCAGCACCCCCAGCTCTACCAGCGAGGCCACCACCCGATCGGCATTTTTGGAGACCACACCTGCCAGCGTGCCCATCAGCTTCTCTTTCACATCGGAGCGCAGGCGGCCCATCATGCCGAAGTCGTAAAAGATCAACGTGCCATCCGGCTTGACGGCAATGTTGCCGGGATGGGGATCGGCATGAAAAAAGCCGTCTTTGAGCAATTGCCGCAGATAGGCCTCTGCCCCCAAGCGGGCCAAGACCTTGCGGTTCAGCCCCGCCGCGCTCAGGGCTTCGTAATCGCTGATTTTGATCCCCGGCAGGTATTCCAATGTCAGCAGACGGGGGGAAGTGTAGCGCCAGTACACCTTGGGGACGGCAATTTGCGGCATGTCCCGAAAATTGCGACGAAAAGTATCGGCATTGCGGCCCTCGTTGAGGTAGTCCACCTCTTCCCAGAGGGTGCGGCGGCACTCTTCGTAGATGCCGATCCAGTCCCGGCCCGGCCCGCCCCAAGGGGTGCGGTACTGAAAAAACTCGGCAATACCGCGGCAGATCTCCAGATCGATAGTGAACAGCCGGGTCAGCCCTGGGCGCTGTACCTTGACCACCACCTCTTCGCCGGTCTTGAGCTTGGCGCGATGCACCTGCCCCAAGCTGGCCGCCGCCAAGGGGGTGGGATCGAAATAGCTGTAGATCTGGGCTATTGGCCTGCCCAGCTCCTGCTGCACGATGGCCGCCACCTGTTCGTAGCCAAAAGCAGGCACCCGATCCTGCAGCTTGGAGAGCTCCTCGACATATTCAGAGGGGAAGAGATCGGCGCGGGTGGAGAAAAACTGCCCCACTTTGATAAAAGTAGGGCCGAGGTGGAGCAGCGTTTCACGGATCCAAATGGCTCTGGCGCGCCGACGTCTGGCCTTGCGCTCCGGTGTGGGTTGCCCCCCATAGCTCCAAGCTTGCTGATCCAGCCAAAGGTAGAACAGCCAGGTGAGCACAAATCGCCAAATGTCCAGCGTGCGGCCTTGGCGAGTGTAATTCTCCCGGGCCCAGCGGTAGGCAGTATGGGGCTTGACCGATTGGGATCCCGGGGAAGTCGGGGATCCCTGTCTGCTGGCATTCAAGCGTTTCGACTCCGATATTTCTGCAACTCGGAGCGCAACTGCGCCACTTCTGCCCGCAGGTCGTCCAGAGTTGCCTGCAAATCTTCTGTCTTGAAAGGAGGGGGCACCATCTCCTGGGCAGCCACCGAGGCTTCTGCCTCAGCTCGGGTCATGACATCCTGGGCAAAGGTTTGCCAGCCCTCCTGTAGCTCAGCCCACACCTTGCCCACTTCTCCGGCAATGTCGGCAAGGGCGCTCTCCCAACGCTCCCGCAGAACATCTGCTACGGCTTTGCCAACAAAAAAAGCCCGCACAACCGGATTCTTCATGCAACCCAAGTGTTAAGAAGCATCACTCAGAATTATAACGAATCTTGCCCAAGCACAGCCGCGAGCCGACCTACCCGAACAGCATCGGATCGATCGGCCCGACGGATCCCGCGAGGGATCGTCCTGGAAAGTTTGTCCAGTGCTAGCGGCGGCTGGTGGTCATGTCGGGGATCTTCAGATCGAAGACGCTGATGTTTTGCCGCGCCGCCGGCTGGGGATTGAGCATGCGGGCCATGTTGAGGAAGTTTTCCGGATCCCCGGGTTTGGGCGGGCGGGTGAGACGGTAGGTGCGCACCACTTCCCGGGTCGAGCGCTTCACGCCGGAGACATCCCGCCAACGGGCTCCATAGCGGGGGGTCACCAAGTTAGCGGGTTTTTCGGAGAGGCGACGGCGCTGATAGGGCACCACATCGTCCCCGAAAGCGGCGTTGTACTCCTCGCTATCCACTACAGCGTCGATGAGGCCATCCAGCCCACGGGTAGCAACGATGATGGAGTACTTAATGCGCTCCTGTTGGCTGTAGGTGGGCCGGCCCAGGAAGCGCTGGAAAGTGACCTCGATGAAGCGGTAGTTGTCATTGGGAACCATGACCAGATCCCGGTACACCTCCGACTTGCCCAGGCCGCGCACAAACTCTTTGACCGAAATCGCTCCGTTGCGCAACTGCGACTCCAAAGCTTTTTGTCGATAGCTCTCCAGCATCAGATGCTCGCTGAAGATTTGGCGATAGGCAGCGCGAATGATGTTGTCCACGCCCGTCGGGTCATCAGGACGATAGACCGGCGGGGTTTCGTCGCTGGGCACAAAGTAACGAGGCACCCGCTCATTTTGGGTGGTGGGACGATCGGCAAGCAACGGAAGAGACATAGGTGGTGCTCCTTGAAGAAACAAGAGACGACAAAGGGGGACAGGGCTATGGATCGGCTGCCAGCTCCTGCTGACTTAACTGGGCGCGCAGGGGAATCAAGGGATCCGTATCCTGCAAGGCCATTTGCAGGGCTGCCTCGACGGCAGATCGCAAAGATGCCTCTCCCAGCCGAGCCAAATCCGTCAGGGATCCGACGGCGGCATAGCGGACGCCCCAATCGGCGTCGCCCAAGCACTGACGCAGCAGCTCCAGGGCCTGCTCTTGGTCGGAGAGGGGCCGCCGTGCAGCGACCCGCCCCAGCCCACGGGTCGCCGCCCGCCGCACGCTGGGGGCAAAGTCCGCTACAATCGCCTCCGCCAAAAAGGGATAGGCATCCCCGTGGCCGATGCGGGCCAACGCCCGCACCGAATAGGCGCGCGCCCCGTAGTCGAAGCCATCGATGTTAGCCAGCAAAGGCTGTACTGCCGCCTCCCCAAAGCGCAACACCTCTTCCAAGGCGGCTTCTCCCACGGCAGGGCGGTTGAAGCCAAAGGCGCGAATGAGCAGGGGGATCCCTTCCACCTGGCCTAGGGATCCCAGCGCTCTCACCACCCGCAGCAGGTCTTCTGCTGAGGTGGCCTGCTCCAGCTCGGCGGCCAGTTGAGCCACAGCAGCGGGGAGCACTTGTGCAGCCGAGAAAGAGGACATAGGCAGAGCTAGAAGTGAAGTCGAAAGCCGGAGCCGGGGAGAGCGACTAGAACAGCTTGTCCAGTTGCGGGAGGATCGCCGCTGCCGCCCGATCCGGCGACACCTGCCCCAACTGCAGCGCCACGTCGAACAGCCGCTTCAGAGCGTTGATGCGCAGGTTGAGGGCTACATCGGCGGTCGCCAACAGCGGCGCTCCTGCCACCCAGCCGGATTCTGCCAGGTCGAACAAAGCAGCCTGGCGCAGGCTGAAATTGGGGTGAGCCAGCAGCGCCACCAGAACCTGGGTCAGCTCCTCAGCTTGGGTAAAGCGATAGAGCACCCAGGCGGCTGCCGAACGCACCCGCTCCGAAGGGTGGCTCAAAAAAGGCCGGATCGCCGCCTCGGCCTCGGTGGCGCCGAGCTGGCCCAGCGCCTCGATAAGGGCTTCCCAGGGCTGTTCCTGCTCCCGCGACTGCAGCAAGGCCAGCAAGGGATCCACCGCTCGCCTGTCCCCCAACTGGGCCAAGGCATAGGCGGCCTCTTCCCGCACATGCAAGTCGGTACAGGTGAGCGCCTCGATCAAGCCGGGTACGGCTCGCACGTCGCCGATTTGCCCCAGCGCCTTGGCAGCATTGCGCCGCAGCGGATAGCCCCCCAAGACCGTGCGATCCCGTTCATCCTGCAACGCCAAAAGCAACGGCTCTACCCCGCGCGGATCCCGAATCGTGCCCAAGTACCAAGCGGCATAGTACCGCTCTTGCAGGTCATCCCCCTGCAGCCGGGCTATCGCCTGCTCCCAAGTGAGCTGTTGCGGCAGCACCGCCGTGTTGGATGCCATGCGAACCTTTGCAGAGCTGTTCATGACCCTTGGGCAACTCTGTCCGCAGCCCTTACTCAGCAGCACCGTTGCCTTGGGCAGAGGCGGCATCGGTTCCCGCCAGAGCGATGACCTGCACGATTTTGCCGCCCATTCGCAGAATGCGCTGCATCTCGGCAGACAGGCGGCTGTAGGGAACGGTGGTGCTCAGGGTGCTGCGACGCACCTTGGCAGAGGTGGCCAGGGCATCCGGCGGGTTGAGCAGGCCGGTGTACTCAACTCTGTAAACCCGGCTGCCAGCTTCCGTCAGGGTTTCAGGGCCGGTGGTGCTTTGACCAAACATCGCTTTCCCCAGATATCTATATTGGGTTTCGTCCAGAACACAGGCAGGAGCCGCCCTTCACCCGACAAGCCATATCGGCTGCTTCTGCGGGCTGCTCCGCCCTGCCATGGGGCAATGCCCAGAACGATTAAGACAAAGAGCAGGCGACCAACCCATTCGGCTGAAGAGGAGCCAAAATGCTGACTCAACCCGAAAACCGCGGGGCCAGACCCGCCTGCTCTGGAGAGACATACAACTGGAAGACGAAGAAAGAGATCGTCCACTCCCCACAAGTGGGGATCTCTAGCCCTGGGATCCCTTAGCTGAGGGCGTTGATGGCGTAGTCGAAGTAGATGGCCGCTTCGTTGGCCGCTTGGCCGCTCAGCATGCCCAGAGCGCGGTTCTTCATGTACTGCAGAGCCACAATGTACCAGCTCGGAGAGAGGTTGAAGGAGCGGTTCACCTCCCGCAGCCCGGCTACCAAGTATTCATCGAGGGGGCCGGTGCCGCCCGCAACCAGAGAATAGGTGATGAAGCGGAGGTAGTAGCCGATATCGCGGGCACACTTGGCCTGAAACACATCGCCGTGGCCCATTTCGCCCGGCTGGGTCAGGTAGGGGAAGCGCTTGAACACTTCCTGCACCGCTTCCCGCACCAGGGTTTGTTGGTTTTGGGTCAGGACACGGGCCGCCTCCAGGGAAGCAGCAGCACGCTGGTAACGGCCGTTGACCGCCTGCAGCTCGCTGGCATTGAGAAAACGCCCTTGATTGTCAGCGGAAGCAATCGCCTCAGTGATGACGGTTTTCACCTTGCAACTCCTAAATTCATCGATTTGGTTGTTAACGAACGTTCTGCAGGAATGGCGGATTACGTCCCAACTTGAGGATCTCCACCTACCCAATCAGAAAGATGGATTCAACAGGTCTGAAGAGGGACAACCCAGCCGTCCTCAGACGATGGCGGCAGCGGCTTTGTCGAAGTAGCTGGCCACCTCGCTTTGCAGCGCCGAGCAATCGCCAGGGGTGATGCCTTTCGGATCCATGATCTTGGCCAGGGCTTCTTTCTTCATGGCAGCGATACCATTGGCCACAGAAGTGGTGGGCACCCCCAGCGCAATGTAGGTTTCCCGCAGGCCGTTGAGGCAGCGATCTTCCAGCACCGAGCTATCCCCCGCCAGGGTGGCGTAGGTGATGTAGCGCAAGATGATCTCCATGTCCCGCAGGCAGGCGGCCATGCGACGGTTGGTGTAGGCATTGCCCCCAGGAGCGATCAGATCCGGCTCCTGGGCAAACAAAGACCGAGCTGCGTTGGTTACGATTTGGGCGGCGTTGCTGGTCATGCGGTTGACCGCATCCAGGCGCTTGTTGCCCTCTGCCACCAAAGCCGCCAGACGGTCGAAGTCTTGATCACTTAAAAAGGCGCCGCGTGCATCTGCCTGAGCGATCACCCGGGTAAAGGCGTCTTGCATGATGGATCTCCTTCTGGTCTTTCCAAAAAGCGATGAGCGACTGGCTGAACCTCTCAAAAGCCGAATCCCAAGCTCTCTTGTGGGATCCCGTTTCCCCAAAAACCGGGGATCCTGTGGAGCAGATTACCCCCACCGAAGCCCCAGATTTTGAGATAGGTCAAGAACTTCTGCGACCTTCAGACAGCCGAGCATCCAGGTCAATTTTATAGCGCGGGAGGGATGAGTGTTTTGTAAAGATTTACAAATAAACCAACGCCGAGCTGCCTGCTCAGCCGCCGATCTCCTGTCTCTGATGGGGCCGCGGGCGGGCAATGGGTCGGCGAGGATGCGGATAAAATGTAAACATTTGTTTCAGTCGTAAGGTAAACATTCGTTTCCCTTGTTTTGAGCTAGCGGCAAAGCCATCGGCTGTCAATGTTGTGGGGTGCTTATCCCCTGCAGGGCAGCCTTGAGATCCCGGCAGAAGTGGGCGATTTGCTGTAGCCCTTGGGCGGGGGTGGGGGCTTTGGCCAGCCGTTGCACGAAGGCACTGCCCACGATGGCGGCATCGGCTCCCCAACGGGCGATCTGGCTGGCCTGGTCGGGGGTGGAGATGCCGAAGCCCACCCCGATCGGCAGGGAGGTGTATTGGCGCAACTGCTGCAGCAAGGCCGGGATCCGCTGCTCCAGGGTGGCCCGTTCGCCGGTGACGCCGGTGGTGCTGACCAGGTAGATAAAGCCGCTGGACTGTTGGGCAATACGGCGCATCCGCTCCGCGGGGCTGGTGGGGGCCACCAGTAAAATGAGGTCGATCCCCTCTGCCTGCGTTGCTTCCCGCAGGGATCCGGCCTCTTCCAGGGGCAGGTCGGGGACGACTAAGCCAGCACAGCCGGCCCGGCGCAGTTGCTGTACAAAGGTGGGGAGGCCGAGCTGGTGGATAGGGTTGTAGTAGGTGAAGAGGATGAGGGGAGCCTGCAGGGAGAGGCACCTCAAGCCCTGCAATATGGCACCCAAGGTAACACCCCGCCTGAGGGCGCGGGCAGCTGCTGCTTGGATCACCGGCCCATCGGCCAGGGGATCCGAGTAGGGCACCCCCAACTCGATGAGATCGGCGCCGTGTTGATCCAAAACTTGCAGGGCTTCAAAGGTGGTTTCCAGGTCGGGATCCCCGGCGGTGAGGTAGGGGATGAGGGCGGCTTCGCCGCGGCTGCGCAGCGCCTGGAAACACGCGGTGATCCGGCTGGGCATGGGATCCGTCCGAGCTGAGGAGATGGAGAGAGTTGAGAGCATCCCCCACTGTAGCGCTTGCCGGGATCCCTAGGGGAGAGGCACAAAGTCGTAGCCCGTGCCGGAGCGGTTGCCCCGTTCAATGCGCACCAGCACGTTGGGGGCATCGCGGTCGCCGGAGGGCAAAAAGCGCACCTCCCCGGAAGCGCCGTCTGGCAAGCGGAAGTTGGAGTCGCCGAGGGCAGTGAGAATGCCGCTGCGGCTGGGGGATCCCTGCCGAATAGCCTGAAGAAAAACACGGGTGGCGTCGTAGGCCAGGGCGGTGCGCCAACTCACCTGCCCTCCCCACATCTGGGCTGCCTTCTGGGCAAAGCCGCGGCTGCGGAGAAGATCGGGATGCCAGGGCACCGCCACCACCATGCCCTCCACCGCTGCTCCCCCTTCCTTGAGGGTGGTGAGGCTGAAGAGCACATCCCCCCCCACCAGGGCAAGGGGTTGGCCGAGGAGGGCGTTCTGGCGGGCAACGGCCAGCGCTTGTTCGGCTACGGAAGCCGTGGGTGCCAAGAAAGCCGCCTGGGATCCCTGCTCCAGTGCACTCTGGAGGCTGGCCTGGGGGTTGAAATCGGCGGCTGTTAGGTCGAAGGTGGCCAGCACAATCCCCCCTTCGCTGGTCAGGGTGGAGGCAAAGGCGTCGCGCAGGCTGGTGCTGTAGGCGCTGTTGGGGTTGTAGAAGATGGCCACCCTCTGCAGGCGCAGCTTGTTGAGGACATAGCGGGCCAGTTGCGTGCCAGCAATCTGGTCGGAGGGGACGGTGCGAAAGATGGCGTTCCCCAGCAGGCTGATGCGGGTGCTGGTAGAGGTGGAGGAGATCATGGCCAGGCCGGCAGACTGATAGATCTCAGCCGCCGCCAGGGTAGCATCGCTGGCGTTGTGGCCGATCACCCCCAAAATCTCAGGCTGGCCCACCAGCGCTTTGGCCACTGCCGCCGCTCGCTCCGGGTTATCACCGTCGTCGGCAATCACCACCCGCAGCAGCCGCCCCCCAAGGCCCCCCTGTTGGAAAAGCTCCTCTTGGGCCTGGGCCACGCCCCGCAGCGTCTCTTTGGCGCGGTTGGGGTTGCTGGAGATGGGCACCACCACGGCCAAGCTCAAGGGGTTGCCCTGCTGCTGGGCGCGGGCGTTGTTCAAAAAAATGCGCGCTTCCGGGTCGTTGCGGTTGTTCTGCAGCCCCATCTCCAAGAGCGGGATCGCCGCCCTGAAATTGCCCTGGCGGATGAGCTCTGCGGCAGCCACGGCGGCGGGGCTGCTATCGGCAAAGAGGGTGCGCTCGCCGCTGGTTAAGAGCAGATCCTGGGCCCTACTGCCCAACCCTGGCAGCGAGATCCCTGGCGGCCAGCGAAGGTAGCCCGCCCGCCAAGCGCGATGACCGCCCCAGAGGAGCAGGAGCCCCAGAGCAATGTAGACGATGGGTGGCGGAGACTTGGCAACCATGGGCCCTAAAGAAGAGAACAACAGCAGAATCCGGGCAGCAGGGGTACTGCTCACACCTTCAGGAAGCTCCTGGAACCCCCCTCTTCAAGGATCTTCAAGAGCTTTCTTGAAGCATACCTGAAGGATCGGGCCGGTAGGAAGGGCTGTTGCGGTATTGGCGCTCCAGGTGCTCCACAATGGAGACAGGAACAGAGGGGGTTGCCGAGGCTCTTCTGGGTGTACGCTGGGGCTCAGTCTCCCGGTTAGCCTGCAGAGATGGGGCCCAAACCCCTGCAGCGATCGCAAAAGGACGATAGCGGCGGCGTCAAGCAATGCGACATCGGGGCAAGACGCTGGCTTTCCCTTCCCATGATAGAGGTTGTCGAAAACCCTTTGCCTCAGGATCCGCTCGAGCAAGCCCTGTGGGACTGGCACCGGGGCCAGGCCAGGGGATCCCTGCGCTTGCACGCCTACAGCGCCGAGGGGATCCCACTGGCGGAAGAGCCCCAGGTGGTCTCGCCGGAGGTGTTCTTCACCCAGGAGCTGCCGGAAGTGGAGGCCCTGGCTTTGGATCTGTGTCGCGGTCGGGTGTTGGACATCGGCGCTGGCACAGGCCGCCACAGCCTGCTGCTGCAGGAGGAGGGGTTGGCCGTGGCCGCCCTGGATCGCTCCCCCGTGGCTCTGCAGATCATGGCCGAACGGGGGGTGCGCTGCCGCATTGCCGCCGACCTGTTCTCCTGGGAGGGGCCGGAGGAGCCCTTCGATACGCTGCTGCTGCTGATGAACGGCGTCGGCCTGGTGGGATCCCTGGCGGGATTGGAGCGTTTTTTAACCTTGGCCCGCCACTGGGTTCAGCCCACCGGCCAGTTGCTTGTGGATTCCACCGATCTAAGCGACCTCAGGGAAGATGGCGGCTCGGCGGATCTGCCGCAGGTAGAAAGTTCAGCCGATTCTGAAGCCGAGGATTGGGAGAAGGGGAAGGACTTGAAAGCGGCGGGCGAGGCAAAAGCCAAGGTGGTGAACTTTGTGGCCGAGTACAACGGGCAGCGCGGGGATCCCTTTCCCTGGCTGTTTGTGGATCCGGAGACCCTGCTGCGCTATGCCCACGCCCACGGCTGGCAGGGACAAATTCTCTACCAAGAGCCGGAGGGAGCCTTTCTGGCACGGCTTGCGCCTCTCTAAGCGTAGCCCCTTAGTGGGAAAGGATCTGCGACAAAAAAAGGCGGGAACGCTCTTCCTTGGGGTTGCTGAAAAACTCCTGGGGGGTGTTTTCTTCCACGATCTTGCCGCGGTCGAAGAAAATAATTCGATCCGCCACCTCGCGGGCAAAGCCCATTTCGTGGGTTACACACACCATGGTCATGCCCGAGCGGGCCAGCTCCCGCATCACGTCCAGCACCTCTTTGATCATCTCCGGATCCAACGCCGAGGTCGGCTCATCAAAAAGCATCACCGCCGGATTCATGGCCAAGGCGCGGGCAATGGCCACCCGCTGCTGCTGCCCCCCCGAAAGTTGACCAGGATACTTTTCCGCTTGCTCAGCGATTCCCACCCGCCTGAGCAGCTCCATGGCCCGTTCAACTGCCTCGGCCTTTTTCATTTTCTTCACATGAATCGGGCCGAGGGTTACATTCTGCAAGACCGTGAGATGGGGAAACAGGTTGAACTGCTGGAAAACCATGCCCACTTCGCGGCGAATGGCGTCGATGTTGCGCAGGTCACTGGTCAACTCAATGCCATCTACCACAATGCGTCCTCTCTGGTGTTCTTCTAAGCGGTTCAGGGTGCGAATAAACGTCGATTTGCCCGAACCTGAAGGTCCACAGACCACCACCACCTCGCCGCGACGGATGCGGGTGGTAATGCCCTTGAGGACGTGGAACTCGCCGTACCATTTGTGAACATCTTCACATTGGATGATGTCGGTGCCGGCTGAGGTTGGCAGGGAGGGTGAAGACATCATGCGCGGGGATCCTTTCATGGGCGGATAAATCCCTTTTATTTCATCAAAGCAAGCATGGGTACCATGGCAGAACCGGCTGAGCTATAACCGTAGCCTACATAACATTTCTCTACGCCCTGACATGTAAGGCTTTGAGAAAATCATTGACGCCTCTGGCGAACCATTCTATGGGGTGTGGCAGGAGTGCGACGCCATTGGCCTGGCGAACAAGTAGATCCACCAGGTAGATCCACGTGGATACGGACTACTGAAGATTACGAAGGATTGACATTGAGGTCATTCTATGAGCTGGATGAAGCATTTGAACGGATTGGCCCCCTTGGCCGGGGCATTGGTTCTGTCGGTGGGCCTGCAGTCGCTCCCCGCTTGGGCACAACTGGGGCCGCTCACCAACCGCATCAAGGCGCGGGGCGAGCTAATCTGTGGCGTAAACAACCAACTGCCCGGATTTGGCAACCTGGATGACCAAGGCAAGTATGTCGGCTTCGACATCGACATCTGCCGCGCCGTAGCGGCTGCTCTGTTCGGGGATCCCGACAAGATCCAATTCGTTTACCTGACGGCGGCCAATCGCCAATCGGCCATTCAGGCAGGGGAAGTGGATATCATCAGCCGCAACACCACCTGGACGCTGACGCGGGATCGGGAGTGGGCGGTAACTTTTGGCCCCACCACCTACTACGACGGCCAAGGGTTTTTGGTGCGGAAAAGTCTGGGTGTACAGAAGCTGGAGGATCTGAACGGGGCCACCATCTGTGTGATTGCCGGCACCACCACCGAGCTGAACCTGGCGGATACGTTCCGGGCCCGCGGCATCGCCTTCACACCGGTGACCTTCGACGGCGATGATTCCTCTTTTAACGCTTACGAAGAAGGCCGCTGCGACGCCATCACCAGCGACCAAAGCGCTCTGATCTCCCGCCGCGCCAGTTTGGCTGCTCCCGACGACCATGTGATCTTGCCGGAGGTGATCTCCAAAGAGCCGTTGGGGCCTCTGGTTCCTCACGGCGACGAGAGCTTCTCTGATATTGTGAACTGGACGGTCTACGCCCTCTTCTACGCGGAAGAAAAAGGGATCACCAGCGCCAATGTGGAAGAGTTCCTCAAATCGGAGGATCCCGACATTCGCCGCTTCTTGGGCCAGGAGGGCAACCTGGGAGAGCTGCTGGGCCTGCAGCCGGATTGGGTGGTCAAGGTCATCAAGGCGGTGGGCAACTACGGCGAGATTTTCGACCGGCACTTGACGCCCTTGGGGGTGGCTCGGGGCTTGAACCGGCCCTACACCCAGGGTGGGATCCAGTACGCGCCGCCTTTCCGCTAATCGGAAATCCGGGAGCCGTCGCCCCAGGGATCCCACTTGGTCAGGGATCCCTGGCCCTCTATCTTGGACTTTCGCTCGCGCCTCATGACCGCTCTATCTGACCAGCCCCACCTGCGCCCCCCTTGGTGGCGGGATGAGCGCATCCTGAAGATCCTGCTGCAGGCGGCCTTTGTCGTGGCTGTGTTGCTGGTGTTTGGGATCCTCACCCAGAATCTCCTCGCCAGCTTGCGCCGCCTGGGCATCAGCTTGGGGTTTCGCTTTTTGGGCAACTCCGCCAACTTCGGCATCACCGAGGGGCTGATCCCCTACGACCCTTCCGAGAGCTACCTGAAGGCCCTGCTGGTGGGAGCCCTGAACACCCTCTGGCTGTCCGCCGTCAGCATTGTCTTGGCGACGGCGATGGGCTTTGTTTTGGGGATGGCCCGCCTCTCCAGTAACTGGCTGGCCCGCCAGTTGGCCGCAGTGGTCACCGAGATCTTTCGCAACGTGCCGGTGCTGTTGATCGTGATCTTCTGGTACCAGGGGGTGATCCTCACCCTGCCAGGGGTGCGCAACAGCCTCTCTCTCGGCGGGCTGGTGTTCATCAACCAACGGGGAGTCAAGCTGCCCGGCTTGGATCCCAGTGGCTGGCTGGTTCCCACGCTGGCCATCTTGATCGGGGCCGGGTGGGGGATCCACAGGTTGCTGCTGGCTCGCCGGCCCGAGCTGGGATCCCGGCAGCGAAACCTGTGGGTGGCCGGGGGGGTGGCGCTGCTGGCGGTGGCCTGCTGGGTGCTCTTCCCCGAACCACCGCTGCGGCTGGATGTGCCGGTGCTGGAGCGCTTTAACTTCCGGGGTGGGATCCAGCTTTCGGCAGAGTTTACCGCCATGATGCTGGGCCTGGTCACCTACACCGGCTGCTACATCGCCGAAGTGGTGCGAGGATCCTTTTTGGCGGTGCCGCGGGGGCAGTGGGAGGCGGCCCGAGCCATCGGCCTGTCAGAGCTGGAAACCTTTCGCCTGGTGATCGTGCCGCAGGCGCTGCGGATCATGATCCCTTCCTTGAACACTCAGTATCTTACCCTGATCAAGAACTCCAGCTTGGCCATCGCCGTCGGTTTTTCTGACCTGTTCAACATCAGCAGCACCATCATCAACCAGTCGGGACGCTCGGTGGAGATGTTCGCCATCCTCATGGCTGCCTATTTGGGAATCAATCTGCTGGTTTCCTACGGCATGAACTGGCTCAATGCCCGCGTCAAGTTGGTGGAGCGCTAGCCCATGTCCAGCACTCTCTCGCCTGGCGAACCCCCCGCGGACAAACCCAGTCCTCTGGGGTGGATACGCCGCAACCTGTTCGACTCCTGGCTAAGCACCCTGCTCACCTTGGCCTCCGCCTGGGTGTTGGCTTGGGCCCTTTCCCTGTTCTGGAACTGGGCTTTTACCCAAGCCCGCTGGGAGGTGATCCCGGCCAACCTCAAGATCTTGACCACCGGCACCTACCCCAGCGACCAACTGTGGCGGGTGTGGGCTGTGTTGGGGGTTGTGCTGGCCACCTTAGGGGTAGCCGGAGGAGCTTGGGGCGGTGTGCTGCTGCACTACCTCATCCTCTTGGGAGCCGCCATGGGCTTGGCTGCTTTCCTGCCTTTGGGAACCCAATCGCAGGGGTGGCTGGCCGCTTGCTCTGGAGTGACCTTTGCCGCTGTTGCCCTCAGCCGCGGTCGAGAAGCATGGCGGCTGCCCTCCATCTGGGTTTGGGCCTTGATCTTGCCCCTCTGCCTGGAGCTGCTGCTGGGCGAGCTGGGCCCCAACTGGCCGGCGGTGCGCTCTGAGCAACTGTCGGGACTGCTGCTGACCCTGATCTTGGCAGCAGCCGCCATGATCATTGGTTTCCCCATTGGAGTGCTGCTGGCGCTGGGTCGGGCCAATCGGGCGCTGCCGGTAATCCGAATCTTCTGCACACTGGTGATCGAGCTGGTGCGGGGGTTACCTCTGACCACCATTCTGTTTGCCGCCTGGCTGTTGGTGCCCTTCTTTTTGGGGGGCATCAGCGTCAACTTGATCATCCGGGCGGAGGTGGCCTTTATCTTGTTCACAGCCGTGTATGTGGCCGAGGATGTGCGGGGCGGCCTGCAGTCGATCCCCCTGGGACAGCTAGAAGCAGCACGGGCGCTGGGCTTGAACCCGTTTCAAGTGACGGCTTTGGTGATTTTGCCCCAGGCGTTGCGGGCAGCCGTTCCAGCTCTGGTGAACGAGTTCCTCACCCTTTTTAAAGACACTTCCCTGGTGTTCATCATCGGCCTGATCGACCTGCTGCAGGCAGGTCGGGTCGTGTTCACCAACCCCAATTGGCTGGGCACTCAGCGGGAGGTGCTGTTTGTGATCGGCGTGATCTACTTCATCTGCTGTTTTGCCATGGCCTACGCGGCCAAACAGGTGGAAAAGGCGCTGGGCTTGGGCAAGCGGTGAGCGTGGATGGCTTGGAGAATCTGTCAGCTAGAAGCCGCAGGAGCCCCGCACTGTACCCCCTCTTTCCCCCTGTATACGGGGGGGCCGGGGCTTGCTTGCTCTCTGTCCGCGACAGCGGGACGGAGTCCTTAAACCCCATCCGCCTACGCGGTGGGGTAGTTTATTCAGAACCTAGTGATCTGGATCCTCTTCCAGCAGCTTTTCGAGCGTTTCGATCCAATGCTCCAGTTCCTCCAGCGCCTGTAACACCCCCTCCGGATCGCTCAGATCCGCCTGTAGCCTTTGGGTGGTCTCTTCCAGAGTCAGGGATCCGGGCGGGCTGGCCAGCCAGTGGAGGTAGTGGGGCAGAAAGTTGCGCGGAGAACTACGATAGCGACGGTGGCAGGCCATGGCTACCAAGCTGGCAAGGCTGGCTTGATAGGCGCTGAAGGGGCGGAGAAACAGCTCCGGCATCCCCACCCAGCGGAACTGGTGTTCTGGCAACAATTCCACCGCATCTCCGCACAGCTCTTGACACAGTTTCAGCCACTCCTCGCTCACCCAGAGGGGAAAGGTTGCACCGTTTTCCGGGATCCCCGACCGATACAGGAGCAGCTCCAGCCGACCGATCAAGCTCTGGTAAAACACCGCCTGCAACTGCGCCTCCAGATGGCCTATCAACACGGCCTGGGCCAACTTCAGGCTGCCGGCACGCTGCCCCTCTGGATCGTAAGGAGCAGAGCGAGGGGATCCCATTGCCGAGGCGACCAGGTGATCCAGGAATATCTGCTGCAAAAGGGCGGTGTGAACCTGCACGCCCCACATTTGCGCCGACGGTGCGTAGCCCCTCCCCTGCATCTCCTCCAGATCCAGCCAAACTTGGGGATCCTCAGGCCGGAGCCGCCGGCTGATGGCCGCAAGGGTCTGCAACAGGAATCCCGTTTCTCCCGGTCTGGGCGAGGACTCGGGCTGGTCTGCTTCAGAGCCGACTTCGAGTAGCCAGGGTTTGGCCTGGGCCGCACACTCGGGGCAAAAGTCCTGCAAAGCAGCCCAGACCAGAGAGGTGGCCTCGGCAGCAGTCAAGAGGGGGACGGGATCCTCCCAGGGGGCATGCAAATCGCAGATGCGGATGGAACGCCCCATTGTTCGGCTTTTGAGCCGGTAGTAGCGCTGGAACAGGTCAAACCGATCGCGGATCCCTTCCAGTAGGTTCTCCAAAAAGGTTTGAGTCAGGCCGTGGCGAGCCAGGTACAGCTCGGCAACACAGTCATAGCCCCGCCATTGGGCCTCCCACAGGTGGTCGCGGATCAGGGTGCTGAGGATAAATCCCCCCAGCTCCGCATGGGCCTCTAGGTACTGACCCAGTCGCTGATAGGCATCCCAACGGATTTCGGCGCTGCTGTGGGTCTCTAAGCTCTGGAGCCGAACGAGGGTGTGATCTGGGAGCGCCGTAGGCGGGTTCAGGGTCACCTGCCACAACTGCCGCCAAGCCAACCGTCCTGTCAGGTACTGTTGGTGGAGCAGGCGCTCCAGAGGCTCGGGCTGTTGGTGGCCCTGCTGATGGCGGAGGCGACACAAGAATTGGCGAAAGGGCTGCAGCTCGGGCTCGCCTGGGCGTTGACCCTCTGGGTTGTGGGGAGCACCTTCCGCCGGGCCAGTGGCAGGAACGGCAGGTAGAGATTGCAGCTCCAGAGGGAAAAACAACAGCTGGTTTTGGAAAAAGATGACCTGCTCCAGCCTCTGCCAAGCTGCCTCTGCCGCGCCAGCCGTGGTTTTGGCCTCAGACAGGATCCCTTGCATCCTTTGCGTCAGCTTGGCCAACTCCTGAAGTGCCGCCGCCAGCTCTGGCGGGCTGAGTTGCGCCACCTGCCCCCGGTAGCGCCGGGCAAACCGCTGCACCTGTTCCCCAAGATCGTCAAGATTGTCGAACTCAGGGGAGCCCGAAGAAAGACCCAAGGAAGGTTCAGAAGCAGGAAAGACCACCGGGATCAGCCTCCTAGAGATAAGGGTTCTCCCTCAGTTGGCCCAGAAGGGCGCGCCTGCTTTTTGCTCCCACCAAGGCGCGAATGGTAAGGTAGTACCCGGCTGATCCGGTGTAGACACAAAGTCCATGCTGCCGCCAGATCGCTCCACAATCGCTTTGCTGATGCCCAGACCCAAGCCCGTCTCCCCCTTCTGCCGCGTATCGGAAGCATCAGCTTGGGCGAACTTTTGGAAAATGCAGGTCCGAAACGCCTCCGGGATCCCCGGCCCGCGATCCTGCACACAGGCCCGGATTCCTTCTGGAACCAGCTCGGCCCAGATGCGGACGGTTTCTCCCAACAGGGAAAATTTAGCGGCATTGGAGAGCAAATTGTTCATCACCTGCATCAGCTTACCCGACTCAAACACGTAAACGCGGCTGGCTCCACAGGCTGTATAGCTCTACCAATAGATCTGCTGGTAATAGATCTGCTGGCGGCTGGGGGTTTCCAGAGAAGGCGCTGTTGGTTCTCAACTGGGGTGACCAAATAGCGCTGCTGGGCAGAGAGGAGAGTTGAGGATCCAACCTTATCGCCGTCGCTGTTCGGCGAGGGGGGCTGTGGAGCACAGGGCGGGCGCTTCCGATCAACAGAGAGGACTCCGTCCCGCTGACGCGAACTGCTTGACCAGCCCAAGCGCCTTTCCACCAGAGGGGTCGGTAGCTTCCCTAACTCGGCAGGCGTGTAGCCCAGGCAGGCTTCCCAGTCACCCCCCAACGCCCCCAATCGCCCATCGGAGCTCAGCATATAAAACAGTTCTGGATCAGGAAGGGATCCCATTGCAGGAGAGGAATCCACACGCAATCTCACGCAGCCCGATGACGAGGACGAGATGGGGGAGCGGCTCGATGGGCGTTCTCAACGTTGATTGTGACGTTCTCCTTTCGGGAATGCAGCTGGGGGAAAGCGCTGGATTGGGCGGGCGGGGGGCGTGCCGCCAAAACTTCTGCCAGGATGAGTTGAGATGCTCGTGGAGGCGATCTTCTTGTTTGCCCAAGTGACCTCCGCTGCTCTGCTGGGACTCAAGGCCGTGCGGGTTACGGTGGAGGTGGACGTTGGCGGTGGGCTGCCCCAGATCACCCTGGTGGGGCTGCCCGACACGGCCGTTCAAGAGGCCAAAGAGCGGGTGCGGGCGGCCATCAAGAACTCCGGCTTTGCCCTGCCGCAGCGGCGGATCATTGTTAACTTGGCCCCCGCCGATCTGCGCAAAGAAGGCCCCAGCTTCGATCTGCCCATCGCCATCGGCATTCTGGCAGCCGCAGGAGTGGTTGAGGGAGAAGCGCTGGCCAACACCCTGATGCTGGGGGAATTGGCCCTGGATGGCACCCTGCGTCCCGTGGCAGGAGTTTTGCCCATTGCCGCCAGCGCCGCCGAGATGGGGATCCGCCGCCTGGTGGTGCCCCGGGAAAACGGCCCGGAAGGAGCGTTGGTGCAAGGGATCCAGGTGTATGGGCTGCCCTCTTTGGCGGCGGTGGTGAGCTGGCTGCAAAACCCGGAAGGGGTCGAGCCGGTGCGGATCCAGCCGGAGCAGATGCTGCCAACTGAGGCGGAACCCCTGCTGGATTTGGCCGACGTGAAGGGACAAGAACACGCCCGACGGGCCTTGGAGATCGCGGCGGCCGGCGGGCACAACCTGTTGCTGGTGGGCAGTCCGGGAGCGGGCAAAACCATGCTGGCGCGGCGTCTGCCCGGCATTTTACCCCGGCTGCAGTGGGAAGAAATGTTAGAAATTACCCGCATCTACTCGGCAGCCGGCCTGTTGCGGCAAAATCTCCACCTGGGCGGACAGACCGCCCTGATCGCCCAGCGGCCCTTTCGGGCTCCCCACCATTCGGCTTCTTCCGTGGCGCTGGTGGGTGGTGGCCCCTACCCCAAACCCGGCGAGATCTCGCTGGCCCACCGCGGCATTCTGTACTTGGACGAGCTGACCGAGTTTCGCCGGGAGGTGCTGGAGGTGCTGCGCCAGCCTTTGGAAGATGGCAAAGTCACCATCTCCCGCGCCCGCGTTTCTTTAGAGTTTCCCGCCCAAACCACCCTGGTGGCCTCCACCAACCCCTGCCCCTGCGGCTTCTACGGGGATCCCGTCCAGCCCTGCACCTGTACGCCGCAGCAGCGGGAGCGCTACTGGTCCAAGCTCTCCGGGCCGCTGTTGGATCGCATCGACTTGCAGGTGCGGGTCAACCGCCTCAAGCCGGAAGAAATTGTCCGCGCGCAGGGTGGCGAATCCTCCCAAGCGGTGCGGCAGCGGGTGGAACGGGCGCGGCAACGCCAACGGCAGCGCTTCCAGGACGAACCCGGGATCCACTGCAACGCCCAGATGCAATCTCGCCATCTGCGGCAGTGGTGTACCCTCTCGGATCCCTGTCGCAAACTCTTGGAGAGCGCCATCCAAAAGTTGGGCCTCTCTGCGCGGGGGAGCGACCGCATTCTCAAGGTGGCCCGCACCATCGCCGACCTGGAGGGCGCCGAGGCCATTGCCCCCACCCACCTTGCCGAGGCGATTCAGTATCGCAGCCTGGATCGCGGGCGGCCCTGAGCCCAAGCGCTCCGCGCCGCTCACGCGACCACCCTCGGCCCCTCTCCCTTCCCTCACCCCCGGCCCCTCTCCCAGAGGGAGTGATGCCCTCACCCCCGGCCCCTCTCCCAGAGGGAGAGGGGAGTATGCTAGGGGATTGGCTTGCTTTAAGCCAAGGGGAGTGAGGCGGGGGAGGGAGAGATCTGCCCCTGGTGCACGTGAAGGATTTGCGCTCCCTTAAGCCAAGCGGTGTCAAAGGATCCTAGGTGGGTGGTGGTAACCAAAGTTTGCACCCGCTCTTGAATGGCCCCTAAGAGCTGGTTTTGGCGGTGCAGATCCAGCTCCGCCAGCACGTCGTCCAACAGCAGCAAGGGCGGATCCCCCTTCACCTGCTCAATCAGCTCCAGCTCCGCCAGTTTGAGGGCCAAGACCAAGGTGCGCTGTTGCCCCTGGGATCCGTAGGCACGAGCCAGCCGTCCGTCGAGGCTCAGCTCCACCTCATCGCGGTGGGGGCCGACCAGGGAAGTGCCCAGGGCCTGTTCGGCAGCGGCCCTGGCGCGGATCTCTGCCAAGAATTGGGCCTGAACCGCCGCGGGATCGGCCTGGGGATCCGGCAGGGGCACCTGGGGGCGATAGGTGAGGCTGAGGGTCTCCCGTCCGCCGCTGATGGTTTGGTGCCAGCGGGCGGCCAGGGGTTCTAGCCGCTGCAACAGCCGGGCGCGACGGCGCACGATACGACTGCCGCTGGTGGCCAGTTGTGCGTCCCAGAAGGCCATCTGAGAAGCTTTGTTGCTGGCGGCTCCTTGCGTCGGCGGGATGGAATCCTTGGGATCCTGCTTCAAGAGGGCATTGCGCTGCTTGAGGATCTGGCGATACTGCTCCACCAAGTCGGCATAAACAGGCTCCAGTTGGATTAACACCCCGTCTAGCCAATGGCGTCGCGCCTCTGGCCCCCCTCGCACCAGCTCCAGATCCAGGCTGGAGAACACCACGGCACTCACCTGCCCCAAAAAGTCAGATTGTCGCCGTAGCACCTGGCCGTTAACCCTCAGGGATCGCCCCCCCTGGCTGCGCAGCTCCATTGCCAGCTCGTGGGCCACCCCCAGCCGTTCCACGGTGGCGGCAATCCGCGCCCTCTCTTCCCCCTGCTGCACCAGCTCCCGATCCCGGCTGGCCCGCCGCGAGCGCAAGGTGGCCAAGAGCTCCACTGCCTCCAAAAGGTTGGTCTTGCCCTGGGCGTTCTCCCCCACCAGGATGGTCTTGGGTGCCTCGAAGGGGATCCCCTGATCCCGGTAGTTGCGGAAGTGCCACAGGTGCAGAAAACGCAGGTACACTCGACGAGGGTGGGCTATTGACTCTGGATTTCTGGGAACAAGAACGGCCCCCGCGGCGGGGGCCTTTACTCTAACGCAACTGCTGCAGGGTTAGGAGAAGAGAGCGGGCTGCCTCAACCAGGGGGCGCTTAGAGGCTGCCCAGGGATCCCAAACCGCTCAGGCGCTCTGCCGCCAACAGATGCAACGCAGCGCGGGCCGAGTGGTGGGCAGCCTTGCTGCGGCTGTAGTCGGCGAAGGTGTAGCTGCCCGGATCGGTATTGACCCCGCTCAACAACTGTTGGGCTTGCTGCTGCAGCTCGGCCACAGGGCCGGCGGTGATGTTGACGAAGGCCATCTCCGCCTGCAGCCGGCTGAGGGACTCTTGGGCGCGCAAGGGGGCCTCGAAGAAGGAACGGCCAGGACGGCTCCCAAAGCCCAACTCCGCTTCGTAGAGCGCCTTGGCGGCTTTGGCCAAGTTTTCCGCCGCTTTGGCCTGCTCGCGGACGGCGAAGACATTCCCCCTTTGCAGAGCGTTCTGGGCCTCGGCCAAGCTCTGGCGGCTCAGCTCCAGGAGACGGGCGGCTTCCGGAGAGGATCCCCGCTGGGCGAAGAAGCTGGCTTCCGCCAGGTGCCGCTGGGCTTTGGCCAGGTCGTGGCTGGCCCGCTCCAGCTCCCGCGGGCTCTGCCAACTCGGCTGCATTGGCACGGGGGCTGCGGTTCCAAGAGCCGGGCGGCGGCCCCGCTGGGCTTGCGCCGGGGATCCCAGCACCAGGGGAGTGAGGAGCAGCAAAATCGGCAGGGAACAGCCGAGGGCACCGGTGAAGGAAGCACGAATCGTCATGGTTACAAACTCCAATCGACAGGACAAGCCGGTTTGGGGTTGGCTCAGTGGGCTTTCCCTTGCGGCCTATCCTGAGGATGGCGAAAGAAAATGACGTGAAGATGACAAGGGTAGCTCCACTGTAAACACCGACCCCTCTCCCACTTGGCTGGCCACCCGCAGGGATCCCCGATGGGCGGTGACGATCTGGTGGGCCAAGGCCAGGCCCAGCCCAAATCCCCCTGTATGGCGGGCGCGGGCCGTGTCCACCCGGTAAAACCGCTCGAACAGGTGGGGCAAGTGCTCAGGCGGGATGCCGAGGCCCGTGTCCCTCACGTGGATGCAAACGCAATGGCGCCGGCTTTCCAGGCTCAGTTGCACCGTGCCGCCGGCGGGGGTGTACTGCAGGGCATTGCGCAGCAGGTTTTCAACCGCCTGCCGCAGCAGAGCCGCTTCCCCGCGCACCCGCCATTTCCCAGCAGGCCCCGGCAGGTCGCATTGCCAGCGAAGCCCCAGGGACTCCGCTTGGGGCCGGTATTGTTCCCCCAGCTCCTGCACCAGCTCCCGCAAATCCACCAGGGGCAGATCCTCCCAAGGCAGGGATCCCTGCTGGCGGGCCAACTGCAGCAACGTATCGATTAACCCACTGAGGCGGCGGGCGCTGCTCACCACTTTTTCCAAACGGGGTTGTGCTTCTTCCGGGGCAAGCAGAGCCATCTGGGCATTGCTCATCAGGGCGGCCAGGGGGGCGCGCAACTCGTGGGCAGCATCGGCGGTAAAGCGCTGCAACTGCTCGTAGGAGCGGCGAATCGGCTGCATGGCCAGCCCCCCTAAGATCCAGCCGGCCCCGCCGATCAACCCCAGCGTCAGCGGGATCCCGATCCCCAGCCCCCAGCGCAGCCGGCCCAAGCTCAGTTGCAGCGGCTCCATGGGCACCGCCAGTTGCAAGTAGCCCAGGATCTGCTCCTCCTGTTGCACCGGCAGGGTGAGCTGGCGCAGCAGCCTGCCCCCTTCCTCCGCCACCGTCTCAAACCCCAAGGACAGGTGGTGGGGAGAGCCAGCCAACAGCTCCAGCGGAGGGGGGGATCCCGTGTATTGGCGCAGGGATCCCAGCGGCTCTGCCCCACCGGGCTCGGCGGCATCGAACCAGCGCACGTAGGCCAGGTGATGCTCGAGGGGCTGGGTTTTGCTCCCCAAGAAAGGCACTTCGTTCAAGACCAGCCGCCACTGCCCCTGGCGCAGCTCGTACTTGATGGCGGCTGCCATAATCCGGGCTTGACCCTGCAGCTCCTCGTCAAAAGCCTGCAACCGGTTCTCCACTTCCAAGCGGTAAAAGAGGGCGGCAAACACCACCAGGATCCCGCCCATCACCCCGGCAAAGCTGCGGGCCAAGCGACGGCGGCTGTGCTGAAACAGCCCTGCCTCTTCTGTCTCGGCCTTCCGGCTCAGGTGCTGCTGAAGAGTTGGCCTCAGAGAAGCCCAGTCCCAGCCCAGCCGCGGGAGAGAATGCTTTGGCCCGGCTCTTTTGGCCTCCATGCCACCCCTAAGGAACTGCTTCTATGGGTCTGCTGCCGGGGAGGGGATGCGCAGCCGGTACCCCTGGCCATACACCGACTCCAGCCAATCCTGGGCCTCCACCTCCTTTAACCGTAACCGCAACCGCCGCACCAGCGCCGCCACGGCATTGCTTTCCGGCTCACAGCCCCACTCCCACACCGCCTGTTCGATCTGGCCGCGACTGAGCACCTGGTTGGGATGGCGCATCAGGTATTCCATCAACTGAAACTCTTTGCCCGAAAGCTGCACTTGCCGCCCCTGCCGCTCCAGGATGAGGCTGGCCAGATGCAACTGCAAGGATCCGAGGCTGAGGCTGTCGCCTTGCCATTGGGGGGAACGGCGCCCCAACGCCCGCACCCGCGCCAGCAGCTCTAGCAGATCCACCGGCTTGACCAGGTAGTCGTCTGCCCCCGCATCCAACCCCTGCACGATGTCCGATGTGGCATCCTTGGCGGTTAACATCAGCACCGGTGCGCATCCCCCCAAGCGGCGGTACTGTCGACAGAGTTGGATCCCACTGGATCCTGGCAGCATCCAATCCAAGATGAGGAGATCGTAGGCTTTCTCCTCCATCAGCCAAGCGGCCGTCTCCCCTTCGCTGGCGCAGTCCACCACATGGCCGCACTTGGCCAAAGCAGCCTGCAAAGGCTCCAACTGCTCCGGGTCGTCTTCCACCAACAAAATGCGCATGTCCCGCTTGCTACCCACCGATCCCACTCTGCCAGGCTAGGATGGCGGAGAAAAGCTGTTTCCCGGATCCCTCAAGGCATGGCGAACCTCTTCAAGCTTCTTCAGTCGCGTAAGCGGCGCGGAGCGCTCTGGCCCAGCTTGGGGGCCGACTTCTGGCTGGTCTTGCCCCTGGCCGGGATCCTGTTTGGGGTGGGTGGAGAATGGGTGACCGGCCAAGTGCTGAGCCGTCCCCGCCCGCAGGCGCAGCCTTTGGCCATTCGCAGCCAGCAGCAAGCCATCCTAACCCTGGATATTCTCTCCATCCAAGCGGAGATCCGCCGCTCCCGTGGCTACACTAAGGTGGAGGTGACGACCACCAATCCCCATTTGCGCAAGCTGGAATTTGAATTTCCGGAGCTGGATCCGAATCGGGTGGCTGCCCAGATTGCCCAAGAGCTGGGCCTCAGCTCCGATCAGGTGCAGCGCCTCACCCGCTACAGCTTGGACTAGAAAGGTATTTCAACAATAATTTTTTAATTTTTCAAGCAAAAAGGCCATCCCCCGCGTTCCCTTGGGTCAGCCCTCCAAAAAAACGCGGGCCAACTGCTCGCAGGCCGCTCTAATTTTCTCTAGGGTGCCGGGGTTGACCAAGCCGTAGTAGTCAAATCCATAGACCCTCTGGGTTTGAACGGCTTTCAACTGGTTCCAAAAGGGGCGGGCCCGGAAAAACGCCAAGGGATCCGCCGCCTCCGGGTTGACCACCAACAAAACCTCGGGGTTGGCTTCCAGGATGCGCTCTGCCGCAAGGGTGACATAGCCGCGAAATTGCCCTTGGCTTTGCAGGGCAGCCGTTAGGTTGTCGGCGCCAAAGCGCTCCAGCAGATCCCCGGCCCAGCTTTGCCGGTTGGGAGCAAGAATCGGCTGGGTGCCGACCAAAAGCAGGGTTTTGGGGCGAACCGGGGGCAGCTCCTGGGGCAAAAGCGATCCGTACTCCCGCAGCAAGGGATCCGGATCCACTCCCACAGCCGCAGCCAGAGTGGCGATGGTTGTTTCCAGGGCAGCCCAACTGTCCACCTGCGTGAGATAGGTGGGGATCCCCAATGCCTGCAATCGTTCTGCCAAAGCCGTGTGCAAGCCACTCGCCCCCACCACCCAGTCCGGTTGCAGGGCCACGATTGGCTCCAGGTTAGGTTGGTTGCCCAGCCCCAGCCGAGTTATGCCCTGAAAGCGGGGATCCGCCTCCAGCAAACGTCCGGCCGGGATCCCCACCAGTTTGTCCGGGGCCAGGCGATAGAGAATATCGGCGGTCAAGGAGGTGAGGCTGGCCACTCGCCGAACCGGAGCTGGCGGGATCTGGCTTTGGGCCTGGCGACCCATCCCCCAGACCCCCAGGCTGGCCAGGCCAAGGACAAAAAGTTGACGGCGAGAAAGAGAAGACGGCATGGACAATCTCCAAAACAGTCAATTGAGGGTAAATTGAATCGGCACCGTCACCCACGACTCAATCGGGGTGTTGTTTCTCAAGGCGGGGCTAAACTGCCACCCTTGCACCGCCTCTTGTGCGGCCCTGTCCAGGGCTGGGAAGCCGCTAGAAGAGACAATTTCCACCTGCTGCACCTGCCCTTGGGCATCCACCCTGGCCCGCAACAGCACTTGGCCTTGCTGGCCGAGGCGGCGGGCTTGGGGAGGGTACTGTGGCGGCGGGTTGCGACCCGGAATGGGGCGGGCCAGGATGTCCGGATTGGCAGCCACTGCTGCAGGCGAGGAGGTAGGAGTGGAAGCCTCCCCAGCCCCTTCTCCTGCTGTCGGCGCAGACCCCTGCGCCCGGGATCCACCGAGGCCAGCAACGACACCCCTCCCAGGAGCGCTGGATTCGGATCCCTTGCTCCCGGCAGTGCCCCCGCCACCCGAACGGATCCCTTGGATGAGGGAGGTGAAGCGGGGAATGGGAGCGCTCGTAGCAGCCCCAGAGGGCGGCCTGTTGGCCACAGGTGCGGCCGTGGGGGTAGCCACCGGAGTTGGAGGGGGCTGCTGCGGTGAGGGGGTGACCGTCGGTGTTGGGGAGGGCGGCGGAGGGGTTGGGGCGGCCATCGGCGTGGGTGTAGGGGTCGGCCCCAGCTTCGCCGTGGGAACAGGCGTGGGGGGCGGCGTTGGCAAGGTTGTCAGTGAAGAAGCTTGAATCTGCTGGGGTGCAGGATCAGGCGGGAGTGGGGCAGCCGCAGGGGGGGATTCCGAGGCCAGCTGGGTCGGCTCCTCCGCTGGGTCAGGCAGAGCTGATTCTGCAGCCGCCTCAAGCGGGGCCGGCGGGGGATCCTCCAGCCACAGCGTGACCGGGATCCGCACTTCGGGTTCTCTCAGAGGTCGGGATCCCCACCCCAGCAGCCCCAACAGATGCAAAAGCAGCGAGAGCAAAGTCTCCCAGCGCAGCGGGCGGAGCTCCCGACTTTGCCCAGGCAATTCAGGGAGATCCTCCAGCGAGGTGCAGGCAACCGAGAGAGCAAGGGAGCAATAGCCCGCCAGCAGGGCCGCCCTGAGCAGCTTCTCGCCCCAGCCAATCCAGCGCAGCCCCTCAGAGCTCTGGCCCCGCGCCACCCCCCACAGGCCCAGCTCCAGCCAGGCCAGACCCACCCCGTAGGCCATGCCTGCCTGCTGCCAATACCCCATCTGCAGGCGCCACAAAAGCCGAGGGTAGGATCCCCTCTGCAAAGAAGCGGATCCCCGGTCGGTGGGAGTGGGGGGTTTGGCGAGCATGGCTCGGGGCTATCTCGATGGGCACGTCTGGCGGGGAGTCCTAGAAGCGGCTGGAGAAGCTGAGGGCCACATGGCGCCCCGGCTGGGCCCGCCGCTCCACTTCAGGGCCAACAAAGAGGGTGCGGGTTTCGGAGTAGAGAAAATACTGCTCGTCGAAGAGGTTGAACACCCCGAAATTGAGCTGCCAGTTGTCGTCTAGGTTGTAGTAGCCCAGCAGATCCACCACCGTATAGCCGCTGGGCACAAAGGGAATCTGCGGGGGAGCGTTGGGGTTGGGTCGCACCACCTCCCGCTGCGGATCCCGCGGATCCGCCACCAGCGTGGCCACCAACCTCGCCCCCCATACCTGGCTGGGATCGTCGTAGTGCAGCCCCAGCACCGCCGTCAGCGGCTCGATTGAAAGCAGGGGCTTGTTTTCTGTAAGATTGTCCCCCACCGCCCAGGCAAAGCTGCCGTTTAGGCTCCAACCGGTTAGGTCGGGGCTAAAGAAATATTGCCCTGTCGCCTCTACGCCGTAGATACGGGCGCGGCTGACGTTTTGGCTCTGGAACAGGATGACCGGCGGGGGCGGCGGGCTGCCGGGGGGGCCGGGGGGTGAGGGCTCGGATCCCACCTCCCGGAATGCCTCGATAAAGTCGTTGTAGGTGTTGTAGTAGGCCGCCAAGCTGAAGCTGGCCTGCGGGTAGATCCCTCGCAAACCCACTTCAAAGCCCTGGCTGGTTTCCGGGCGCAAGTTGGGGTTGGAGAGGGTGCGATAGCGGAAAACCGGGCTGACCAGGTTGGTAAAGCCGCTGTTGATCTCGTTGTATTGGGGAGCGCGAAAGCCGGTGTTGTACTGGGCCGTAAAGGTGAGGTTGGGGTTAATCCTCCACACGAGGCCCAGCTTGGGGGAGACGGCATCGGCAAAGAGGCTGGCCGCTTCTGACCCGCTTTTCAAGAAAGCTTCATCGGGGCTGGGGGTGAGGTTGTAGGTGTCGTAGCGGATGCCGGGGATCAGAGTCAAGTTGCCGCCGCCAAAGTCGATCTCATCCTGCACATACAGCCCAAAGCGCACGGTGTCCGAGTCGGGAAAATCTTTGGTGGGAAAGGTATCTGGGGGAATGTTTTGGGTTACTGCTCCAGTTTGCAGATTGGTCTGAAAACGGTTGCGAGGTCGCTCGCTGCGGGTGGTGGAGATCTCCATCCCATACACCAGGCGGTGGGAGAGATCCCCGGTTTGGAAGCGGCTTTGGGCCTGCAGGCTGGCTCCCAAAATGTTGCTGACCAGCTCGTTGAAGGTATCCCGCCGCACCGGTACGGGTCGGCCTTGCACCGTGAGGGTGCGCTCCTCTACACTGGGCTCGCGGGTGCGGGCGGGCTGGTAGTAGATCTGGACAGTGGCCAGCTCAAAAGCGGGATTCTCTGGGTTGGCGTAGCGATACTCCAAACTGAGGCGGCTGCGCTCGGTGTCGATGGTTTCCCTAAATAAGCTGACGGCGGGATCCAGGTTGCGCCGCGAGAACGTGGTGGTGGTGCGGCTGTTGAAGTACTCGCCGGTCAAGGTGAGGCTTTCCAAGGGGCTGAAGCGGTAAACCAGCTTGGCCAAAACGTTGTCCCCCTCCACCGTTTGCCGATCTTTGAAACTGGGATCCGCCTTGATATCTGGCTCCCTGGCGTCGCGGCGGGTGTAGATGAGCAGGGCTTCCAGGTTCCCCTGGCGGCCCGCCAAGCTGAGGGTGTTGACAAAGCCTTGGTTTTTGCTGTCGTACTGGCTGGAGAGGCCCACATGGCTGTCCCGTTCCCCCAGCAGATCCACTGGATCTAGAGTAGTGTAGGTTACCACGCCCCCCAGGGCATCGCTGCCGTAGAGGGTGGAAGCAGGGCCGCGGATGATCTCCACCGTCTTCAGGGTCTCCAGCTCAAAGGTGTCCCGCCCAATGTTGAAGGGGCCAAAGGAAAACTGCTCCGGCTGCCGGATCCCGTCCACTTGGATCAGCACCCGGTTGGCGTCAAGGCCGCGGATGTTGAAGTCTTGCAGTCCATAGCGGACATTTCGCCGCACGCTCACCCCCGGCTCGTAGCGCACCAGATCCTGGATGTTCTGGATGAGCTCCCGCCGCAGGCGCTCCCGGTCGATGACGGTGATGCTGGCCGGCGAGTCGGCCAGGGTGCGCTCCGTGCGGGTGCCGGTGACTGTAACCTGCTGCAGGCTGAAGACAGGGGTGCCCTGCTGCAACACCTGCAGATCCGCTTGCAGCCGCTCCACTTCCGCCTGATCCCCCCGCCGACGGGCAGCTTCGATCTGGGCTTCTAGCTCGCGAATCTGCTCTTGGATGGTGGTGGCCCCCCGAGGGGTGGCCTGGGCCAGCAAAGGAGTCTCAGGAATCCGAGCCGCGGGTTGCGCCTGGGCCAGGGATCCCCAACTCAGCCCCAGACACAGCCCCAAACTCACTGCCTTCCAGCCACAGCCGGTTACTCGCATAACTTCTCACTCTCCCAAAAACCACCAGAAACAAGTCAAACCTTGGCCTCAACACCCTTTCCTCCCAGCCAGAGGGGCCTTGCCGGGTCTGCGCTGCGCAAGGGGCAAAGCTGGAGCCCCACCGGCGTTGGGATCCACTCCACCTCTAGGCCAAACACCTGCCGCACCCTCTCAGCAGTCAAGGCCGCCTGCGGGGATCCCAGGGCCTGCAACTGTCCGGATCCCAGCAGAGCCACCCGCCGGCTGTAGCGAATGGCCAGGTTTAGATCGTGCAGCACGCTAACCACCGTCAGCCCCTGCTCCTGCTGCAGCCGTCGCAACAGCTCCAGCAGCTCCAGTTGGTGGCGCAGATCCAAAAACGTGGTGGGCTCGTCCAACAGCAGCACCTGCGGCTCCTGCACCAGGGCTAGCGCCAGAAAGGCCCGTTGCCGCTCGCCGCCGGAGAGCGTTTCCACCCGCCGCAGGGCCAGGGATCCCAGTCCCGTCTGCTCCAGCGCCCATTCCACCCGCTGCCGATCTGCCCGCGGCAACTGCCACGCCCACCAGGGCTGGTGAGGAGAACGCCCCAAGCTCACCAATTGCCGCACCGTCAGCCCTGTCGGGATCCGCGGCTGCTGGGGCAAAAGGGCCAACTGCCGTGCCACCTGTTGCGGGCTGAGCTGGGTGTGCAGATCCTGACCGTCCAAAAGTACGCGCCCCGCCTGCGGAACCAACACTCGGCTGAGTAGCCGCAGCAGGGTCGATTTGCCTGAGCCATTGGGGCCGACAATGCTCAGCCAGTCCCCCGCCTGCAGGCTGAAGCTCACCTGCCGGATCACCTGATGCGAGCCATAGCCCCCGCTCAGCGCCTCGGCCTGCAAAATCGGCCGGCCCGCCCTCATTGCCCCGCCTCCCGCTGCCGCACCAGCCAGCCGAAAAACGGCGCCCCCATCAACGCCGTGACGATCCCCACCGGCAGCTCTACAGCCCCCAGCCGGGCGAGGAGATCGGCGCCGCTTAACAGAGCCGCCCCCGCCAAGGCAGAAAGGGGCAACAGCCAGCGGTGATCCGATCCCACCCCCTGGCGCACCATGTGGGGCACCACCAACCCCACAAAGCCGATCAACCCCCCCACGCTGACGACTGCCGCCGCCAACAAAGCCGCCACCAAGCCGATGGTCACCCGCGTCCGCACCAACGGGATCCCCAAGCTCACCGCCATCTCTTCTCCTAGGCCCAGCAGGTTCAAAGCCCGCGCCTGCGCCCAGCCCAGCCCCAGCCCGACCAGGATATACACCCCGGACACCCGCACCTCCGGCCAGCCCCGCCCGCTCAGGCTGCCGATCAACCACGTCAGGGCCACCTGGACCCGCTCATCGGCCAGGAGCAACAAAGCAGAGCTGATCGCCCCAAAGAGGGCGCTGACAGCCACTCCCGCCAGGATCAGCCGTTCCACCGCCAGCCCGGAGCGGGTGCGCGCCAGCCCATACACCAACACCGTGGTCAGCACGCCGCCCACCCAAGCTGCCAAGGGCACCCAAGCCGTCCACTCCCCCCAGGTGAGCAGCGCTACGGCCGCCAGGCCCGCCCCCGCCGAGATGCCCAGCAGGTAGGGATCCGCCAGCCCATTGCCCAACATCCCCTGCAACAGGGCCCCCGCCATCCCCAAGGCTGCCCCTAGCAACTGGGCCAAAAGCGCCCGCGGCAGCCGCAACTGCCAGACAATGGTCTGCCGGATCGGATCCCCTTGCCCCCACAGGGCCTGCCACAGCTCCGAAAAAGTTATGGGAACGGATCCCAAGGCAATTGAGATCCAAAGCAGCAAGAGGATGACACCCAGTAGCAAAACCATCAAGCCGACCGGCGAGCGGATCCGCCTGGCCTGCCCCCAGCGGGTCTCCGGGTCAACTCCTGATGACAGACGCTCTTGCTTGGCCAACATCGCAAACCTCTGGACTTTTAAGAGGGGGAGATCCCCAAGACAAGACAGCCCCAGCCGGCTCGCCAGCGCACCCAGACCCACCTCGGCGCAGCCCTAACCTGCCGAGCTTCTTAGCTTGTTGAGACTTAGATTCAATAAAAACGTAGCTGTCAGAATAACAGGCTTTCTTGGCTATTGCAAGTTAGTTTTAATAAGTCTTCGACCCCCTTTGAGCCAAGGGGAGATGGATCGGCACTCCCAGCCGCCTAGGCCGGCTTGTTCCCCGAAACCAAAGTCTGCCTTCACTGAGCTGCCCAAGGAGAGGGGGAAGATCCCCAATAAAATGGCCGAAGCCGGCTAGCTTGGGTTGGACAGAGCCGTCTTGAAGTATTGGCGCTATGACTTCTTCCGCTGCCCCTGAGCCCACCTGGGATGCCCTGCAGGTGGATCCCGCCCTGCTCACCCCCATGATGCAGCACTACGTAGAGCTGAAGCGGCAATACCCCCACGCCATCCTGCTCTACCGCCTGGGGGATTTCTACGAGATGTTTTTCCAGGACGCGCAACTGGTGTCGCGGGAGCTGGAGCTGGTGCTCACCGGGCGAGAGGCGGGGGCCATCGGGCGGGTGCCCATGTGCGGGATCCCTTACCACGCCTTTGACCGCTATGCCGCCCAGTTGGTGGCCAAAGGGTATGCCCTGGCCGTCTGCGACCAGATGGAGCCGGCGGATCAAGCCAAAGGCTTGGTGCGGCGGGAAGTGACGCGGGTGATCACCCCCGGCACGGTCATCGAGGAGGAGCTGCTGCAGGCGCGGCAAAACAACTACCTGGCGGCCATTGTCCGCCTGCGAGGCTCCAAGCAAACCGCCTGGGGCCTGGCCTATGCCGACATTTCCACCGGCGAGTTCTGGGTCTGCCAGAGTGAGGGGCAAGAGCAGCTAGAACAGGAGCTGGCCCGGCTGCAGCCGGCGGAGATCCTGCTGCCCACCGAAGAGGGGCTGGGCCTGGGCCTGATGCGGCCTGGGGATCCCCAAGCCCCCCTGGGCCTACCCGGCCAGTACGCCTATACCCTGCGCCCGGCGGAGCCCTTTGAGCTAGCGGTGGCGCGGGACAACCTACTGCAGACCTATGGCCTGCGCTCCCTGGAGGGCTTGGGCTGCGAGGGGCTGCCCCTGGCCATTCGGGCGGCAGGGGGATTGCTCCACTATCTGGAAGAGACGCAAAAGAACCTGGTGCAGCCCTCTCCCCAAGGGGGCCATCCGCTCCTGCGCCCGCCCCGCACCTACCAGCTCACCGACTACCTAATATTGGACGCCCAGACCCGCCGCAACCTGGAGCTGACCCAGACCATCCGCGAGGGGGCCTTTGTCGGATCCCTGCTCTGGGTCTTGGATCACAGCCGCACCGCCATGGGCGGGCGCACCCTGCGCCGCTGGCTGCTGCAGCCTTTGCGGGATCGAGAGCAAATCCGCCTTCGCCAGGACACCATCCAGGAGCTCTTGGAAAACCCCTCCCTGCGCACCCGCCTGGGATCCCTGCTGGACTCTCTCTACGACCTGGAGCGCTTGGCCAACCGCGTCGCCTCCGGCACTGCCAACCCGCGCGAGCTGGTGGCCCTGGGATCCTCCCTGGGCAAACTGCCCCAACTGGCCGAGCTGGTGGCCGAAGCCCAAACTCCCCTCCTGCAGAGCCTACAGCAGGTGGATCCCGCTCTGGTTGACCTGGGCCGGCGCATCGAGCACACCCTCTTGCCCTCGCCCCCGCCCATTCTCACCGAAGGGGGGCTGATCCGGCCTGGGGTGGATGCTGAGCTGGACAGGCTGCGGCAGCAGGTGGAGCAAGACCGCCAGTGGATTGCCCAGTTGGAGAAAACCGAGCGCGAGCGCACCGGCATCCCCACCCTCAAAGTGGGCTTCAACAAGGCCTTTGGCTACTACCTCAGCATCAGCCGCGCCAAGGCGCAGCAGGTGCCCAAGGAGTACATCCGCAAGCAGACGCTCACCAACGAAGAGCGCTTCATCACCCCCGAGCTCAAAGAAAAAGAAGCCCGCATCCTCACCGCCCAAACCGACATCAACCAGCGGGAGTACGAGCTGTTTGTGCAGTTGCGCCAAGAGGCGGGATCCCAAGCTGCCGCCATCCGCCAGGTGGCCCAGACCCTGGCCGCCGTCGATGCTCTGTTTGGCCTAGCCGAGGTGGCCGTGCAGCAGGGCTACACCCGCCCGGTGATCACTGCAGATCGCCGTTTAATCATCGAAGAGGGTCGCCACCCGGTGGTGGAGAAATCTTTGCCCCAGGGCCTGTTTGTCCCCAACTCGGTGCGGCTGGGATCCCCCCACGGCCCCGATCTCATCGTCCTCACCGGCCCCAACATGTCCGGCAAGTCCACCTACTTGCGCCAGATTGGGCTGATCCAGATCCTGGCCCAGATGGGCAGCTTTGTCCCGGCGCAGCGGGCGGAGCTGGGCCTGTGCGACCGCGTGTTTACCCGCATCGGCGCCGTGGATGACCTGGCCACGGGACAGTCCACCTTCATGGTGGAGATGAACGAGACGGCCAACATCCTCAACCACGCCGGCGAGCGCTCCCTGGTGCTCTTGGACGAGATTGGCCGCGGCACCGCCACCTTCGACGGTCTTTCCATCGCCTGGGCCGTGGCCGAATACCTGGCCACCCAAGTGCGCGCCCGCACCATCTTTGCCACCCACTACCACGAGCTCAACCAACTGGAGACGCTGCTGCCCAACGTGGCTAACTTCCAGGTGGTGGTCAAAGAGCTCCGGGATCGCATCATCTTTTTGCACCAGGTGCAGCCGGGGGGAGCCGACCGCTCCTACGGCATCGAGGTGGGGCGCATGGCCGGCCTGCCCCAGCCGGTCATCGAGCGGGCCCAACAGGTGCTGGCTCTGGTGGAGCAACACAGCCGCATCGGCCTGGGCCTGCGCAACCAAGGGAAAAGCCGCCTCTCCGCCAAGAAAAAACAGGCTGAACAAGACTCTGAGACCGATGGGATCGTCGCTCCCGCCCAAGGGGATCAACTGTCCTTGCTTCCGGCTTCCTTCTTCCCCAAAGAGCTCTAGGGCTACCCTCGACCTGGATCCCGTTCTTGCAGCCCCAAGGTAATGGCCAGCACCTCCAGCTCATCCCGGTGCCCCTCCACCCACAGCAGGGATCCGGGGGGCGAGTCCGCCGCTTGCAACCTCAGGCGGATCTGCTCCGGGCGGTGGCTGCGCCGCCAGTAGTACCAGCCCGCCCAAGGAGAGACCAACAGCAGTGTCCAGGGCCAGGCTCCCCAGTCCGGCTCCAGCACCTGCAGCACCAAAGCCAGACAGGCCAGCCCCGCCCCCGCCAGCCCCGTCAAAAAAACGGCCAACCCGGTGCTGGCCCGCGCCTGCCCCGCAAAGGTGGCGATCCCCTCCGCATCGGCAGACTGCAAGCAATAGGCCCGCTCTTCCAGGTGCTTTCGGAGAAGGGATCCCATTTCCTCCAGGCTGCGACTGCTAAAATAGAGACGAGCTTCGACGCGGTCTTTGCCAGAGGCTCGCAGAAAAAAGAATAAGCCGATGGCCAGCAGCAACGTCAGCGCCAAGGTCGAAACTCTGTCCCCCGTCAGCGTGGCGTCTGGCGTCGCAAAGGCGATCCCAAGCATCTGAGCAGCGCCCATCCTGCCAGGAGTCAGTAGGTTCGGTAAATCTAACTTTTCGGGGAGCTTCTCCGCCAGCAAGCCGAATAGAATATGTGAACGGGAACGGCTCATCCGATCACTTAACAGATGACTTAAAACATTGCTTCTCAAGTTTAGACCCTCTAGACCTTGAGGATGGATGGGTTACCGGCTTCGCCGGCAGAGACTGTCCCGAGGGCAGTGCGCTTTTCGGCAGTAGCGGTGGCAATTGAGCTGGGGGAGCTCTACGCTGGATCTCATGCGTTTAAGCCGAGAAATGCAACTATAATTAAGTTATGATAAGGGGCTCACGCTCCGCCCATTGGGTGGCCCCTCCACCACTTCAGCTTTTCTCTGTGAAGTATGGGCATGAAGTCGGGCTGAGGGCAGTGTTTCATCCGTTTGGATGATGATAGCGCGAAGCCCTCGGTACTGGGGAATACTTAAGCCCAACCGGCTCTACAGCCATCACCACTGCTTGCTCAGCCCACTTGACGGCCTGCCTCTATCGCTGTTTCAGCAACACCCTACATGTCTAACTACGAACCTGAACTCAACGATGTTTTGTTGGATGGCGATCTCCTCGATCCTCCGGAGGAGGTAGAGGTCGATCTGGCCGAAAGCGAGTTTTTGGAAGAGGAGCCGACTCGTCGCTCCACCGACTTGGTACGCCTCTATCTGCAGGAGATCGGGCGTGTTCCCCTCTTGGGGCGCGATGAAGAGGTGGCCCTGGCCCAAAAAGTCCAAGACTACATGAAGCTCTTGGACATACGCCTGCGCCTGCAGAAGGAGCTGGGACGGGATCCCACTCCCGCCGAATGGGTGGCCAAAGCCAACCAATACCCCGAGTGGGCCAACCTCACCCCCGAAAAGCTGCAGCAGATCCAGCGGACTGGCAATCGTGCCAAAGAGCACATGATCAAGGCCAACCTGCGCCTGGTGGTGTCGGTGGCCAAGAAGTACCAAAATCGAGGCCTGGAACTGCTGGACTTGATCCAAGAGGGCACGCTGGGCCTGGAGCGGGCGGTGGAGAAGTTCGACCCCAAGAAGGGTTATCGCTTCAGCACCTACGCCTACTGGTGGATCCGGCAGGGCATCACCCGCGCTATCGCCACCCAGAGCCGCACCATCCGCCTGCCCGTCCACATCACCGAGAAACTGAACAAGATCAAGAAGGCGCAGCGCAAGCTCTCCCAAGAAAAAGGTCGCACTCCCACCATTGAAGATATCGCCTCCGAATTGGAGATGACCCCGCCTCAAGTACGAGAGCTGTTGGTACGGGTGCCGCGCTCGGTCTCTCTGGAAACTAAGGTGGGCAAAGACAAAGACACCGAACTGGGGGATCTGCTGGAAACCGACGACATCTCCCCCGAAGAGACGATGATGCGGGAGGCCCTGCATCGCGATCTGCAGCAGTTGCTGGCGGATCTCACCAGCCGCGAGCGGGATGTGATCCGCATGCGCTTTGGCTTGGGAGATGGGCGCACCTACTCGCTGGCGGAAATTGGTCGCGCCTTGGATCTGTCGCGGGAGCGGGTACGGCAAATCGAGGCCAAAGCCCTGCAAAAACTGCGGCAGCCGAAGCGGCGCAACCGGGTGCGAGACTACCTCGAAGCCATCAGCTAGTCGGGCCTGCCTAGGGTCTGGATGGAGATCGCCGGCTGGCAATCTTGCTCAAGTGCGTCTGGATCCGGGCTGCCAGCCAGTTCACTTCCGGGATCCGCAAATACAGGGCCCCCGCCGCAAACAAGCTGAGACCGATGCCGGCGGCCAGACCGGCCCAGAGGGCGGCGGTGATCAAAGGGGATCCCAGGATCTGCTGGGAGCGCAGTTGCGTCCACAGCCAATGGCTGAGGGCCCCGGCCAAGGTGGTGATCCCCAGCAAGGGCAGCAGGGCCTGCCCCATCTCCCGCCAAGGGATCCCCGGCAGACGCCGGTGGAGGCGGATCCCCAGTCCAATCAGAGCCATCAGGTTAACGCCTGCCGTAGCCAGGGCAATGCCCGGTGCTCCAAAGGTTGGCAAAAACAGGAAGTCCAGCAGGGCATTCAGGCCGATGGCCAGGCCGCTGATGTGCAGAGGTGTAGCCCCGTCCTCCAGGGCGTAGAAGATGCGCACCAACACATCCCGCAGCAGGTAACAGGTCATCCCCAGCCCATAAGCCATCAGCAGGGCCGCCACCTCCTGCGTCACCTCCGGCGCAAAGCGACCGCGCTGGTAGGCCACTTGAACGATAGGTTCGGCCAGGGCCACCAACACCATCGCAAGGGGCAGGGTGAGGATGGCCGTAACCATCAGCCCTTGGCGGATGCGCTGGCGCAGCTCCGGCCAACGGGATCCATCCCCCGCCAACTGGGCGTAGAGGGGCATCAGGGGCACCAGCACCATGTTGGAGAGAATCCCCAGGGGGGTTTGCACCAAAAGCTGGGCATAGCCCAAGTTGCCGATGGTGCGATCCCCGGGCACGAAAGAAGCAAAAAAGAGATCTACGTAGACATTGATGTGGATCATGCCGGAGGAGATCACCGCCGGCAACATCAGCAGGCCCACCGCCCGCACCTGCGGGGATCCCCACTCAAAGCACAGCCGCAGCCGCCCCAGCCCCAGCCGCATCTGCAGAGGCACCTGCGCCAGCCACTGGGCAATGGCGCCGATGAGCACACCCCAGGCTAGCAACGTCGGGATCCCTGTCCACCCCAACGTGACCAGGATCCCGATCACCGCCAAGCTGGAGATCAGGGGGCTGAGGGCGGGCAAGAGGTAGTGCTCGGCCGCATTCAGCGCCCCAAAGCCGATCCCAATCCAGCCCGAGAGCAAGGCCAGGGGGGCCATGATCCGCAGTTGCGCAGCGGCCAAAGCGTGGACTTCGGGGCTGGCCCCTGGCGCATTCAGGCGCACCACCCAGTCGGCTCCCCACCAGAGGCCCAAGGTCACCGCCAAGAGCAAACAGCCCACTAGGGTGGAAATCGCTTCCAGCCAGACGGTCGGATCCTCTCTGCCACGATCCCGCTGTTTTTTGAGAATGCTGACGATGGCGCTGTGGAAAGGGCCGTTGATCCCACCCAGCAAGATCAACAAAAAGCCGGGCAGGACGTAGGCTATGCTAAAGGCGCTGTACTCCGGCCCTGACCCGTAGACTGCCGCGATCAGAGCCTGCCGGACAAACCCCATGCCCTTGCTGAGCAGCGTGGCCCCTGCCACCAGCCCTGCCACCGAGAGCAAAGAACGGGACGGCAGGGCGGAAGACTCCTGCGTGGCGGACTCCTCTATCACGCTGCCCTAACCCCTGCCTCAACAACCAACGGCTGCCGGGATCCCTCACCACATCCCTGGGAACCGTCCCCCATTATGCGGCATTTGCAGGTTCCGTCAGGCTCCTTTTATAAGAGAGGGCAGCCCTCAAGCCAACAGTTGCCGTTCCTGCTCCAGTTGCTGCAACAAATGCTCATCCCCACGGGTTTGGGCAGAACGGATGCGCTCCTGCAGCCGGTGCAGCAGGTTCCGCCGATGGGTTTCCTCAACCAAGCTCATAAAGTGTTTCCGAGAAGAGGCTTGAGGGGAGACAACTGCTGCCGGGATCCCTTTCACCTCAGGGCTCGCCGCCGTCACCCTTGTTTCAGACTGGAGGGCCACACCTCGATACATGAAGGCAAAAGACTGAGGCAGCGCCACGGCTACGGATTGAGCTGGCCAGCTCCACTCCAAACCTCGATGCCGAGCCGGCACGCCCTGCCGATTCTGAATCGCCGCAGAGGGTGAAACAAACTCATGGGCAATACCCCGATAGGTCAGTTGCATAGGAAAACTCCCTTGGTTCAGTTGATCGATCTTTACTTTCTCTAAAGAGCTTAAAAAAGCCGCCACCTCAAGGCTGCCCAAAGGGGATCTCTCCTTCACGCAACCCAAGTGACCGAAAAGACAAAAACAAGCTGAAAGGGTAAGCCTTAACTTTATTCTGTATTCAGTTTGACAAAATCATCCCTTTGGTGTCAACTTGCGGTTACTGAGCACATGGACTACCCCACCGCATGGGCGGGTGGGGTTTCCTGACCTACCGGCAGGTCTGCGAAGAATAGGCAGGCGGCACCAGCAGCAACCGAACGTCTGCTCTAGTTGCTTTGTGAGCACTCGCCATAGCAGCGAGGAGCGCTTGGGGAACACCTCTACAGAAAGCCTGCAAGAGCCTGCAGCTCAAAGCAGCTCGTCGATCAGCCGCAGCACCTGCTGCAGCTTGGCGCTGGGGGATTCTTGGTGTTTTAGGTTCATCTCCACCAACTGCTTGAGGGCGAGCAGCTTGATGTTGGACTCCACCGCCGCCGCTGCAATGGCCTGTGCCGCCGGCAAATAGCCGCTGGCCCCCAAATCCAGGAGAGCAGCCCGCCGCAGGTGGATGTTGGTGTGCTCCAATACCGAGAGCAGACGCTGGGCAAAAGCCGGATCCCCAGTCAGACGATAGCAGGCCCGCGCTGCCGCGCATTGCAAACGAATGGACGTGTGCTCTAGGTAAAGGCGGATTGGCTCCAGGGCAGCGGCCACTTGCAGGTGACCAAGAGCCTCGATAATCGCCTCTAGGGCGGCTTGCGCTTCCGTCTCCAGCCCTTGCTCCACAAAGCGCAGCCCTTCCAGCAAAGCGGATCCCAGCTTTTCCACTTCCTCAGGATCCCCATCGAGGTTGTTGGCCAGAGCGATCTCCACCAGCGCTTGGGCGGCGGCTGCCACCACTTGGCCATCGGAGCAAAACAAAGCCCCTTTTAGTGCTGGGATCCCGGCAAGGGATCCCAGTTTGCCCAGGGCGCGAGCAGCATTGCGCCGCAGCGGATATCCCCCTTGAGCTGTGCGATCCGTTTCATCCGCCAGAGCTTCGATCAGGGCCGGGATCCCTTCGGGGATGCGCATGCGCCCCAGCCACCAAGCAGCATAGTAGCGTTCCCCCGGATCCCCGTGGCGCAGCTTGGCGACCTGACCAGCCGGCGTGAGATCCACCGACGGATTGGGATCCGAAGGAACAGCAGTGGTCATGAAGTCAACAACGAAGAAAACACGCAGAAGGGATCAAGCGCTGCGGACGCTGACGATCTTGGCGCCCGATTTGAGCAGCCGCTGCATCGTCGCCGACAGTTGATCGGCGGAGACGAAGATCTGCTGGTTGGATTTGCGCACCCGGCTGGAGGTGGCCAGAGCTGAAGGCGGATTCAACAGTCGGGTCACTTCCACACAGAACATGCGATCCGACTGGCCCGTTGGCGGCCCCAGGTGCTTGGAAATGGGGCTGGGCGGCAGCAGGCCCCGCACCCCGATGCGGCGAATGGCCGGGGTAAAGCCGGTGGCCAGAGGCATCATCAAGCGGGGTCTGGGCCCCTGGGAGCGGTCGTTGTTGGCGTAGCCTCCGTAGAGGGCAAAAAGGTTGGTGAAGTCGCGGGTGGTATGGGCCTTGCGGTATTCAAACCCGCGCGGATAGGGGACGATGTTGTCGCCAAAAGCTTCCAGGTATTCCGGGCTGTCGATGTAGGAGTCGATCTCGGCGCTGTGGCCGCCCGATTGATAGATGTCCAGGTGGCGGGCGATATCTTTAGGACTGGTGGGAGCGCGCCCCAGCAGATGCTTGAAATTCAGTTCGATGGCACGGGTTTGCGAGTTGGGGTAGAAAAACCGCTTCTTATAGGCTTCGGACTTGGCGATCAGTCGCACAAACTCGCGCACCGTCAGGCTGCCCTGGCGCAGCAAGGATTCCGCACTGGCCAGCTCCTTCCTGTCCGCCCCAAACAAATGATCGTTGCCCAGCACCTGACGATAGATGGCGCGCAGCACCGCATTGAGCTGCTCCTGGCTGGCATTGGGACGCAACTCCAATGGGGTGGTCTCCGTAATACCCCGGATGCCCATCTGGCTTGCCGCTGTGATTGCACTCATGCTAGTTCCCCCGATTGAGCTGGATGAATACAGATTGCAAATTGACTTGACAAAAAGCTTGTGTTTGGAGATCAACAAAAGCCAAAGCCCTAAGCTGAATGAGAGCAACAGCGGTGCCCTCTCGTTCGCTGGAGAGACTGCCCCTTAAACCCACCCGGTTAAAAGGAACTCTCCACTCCGTAACAGGCTGACCACCGTTGCCCTCAACAACCTCGTCCCCCGGCGCCTGCACGACCGGCCAGCTATCTTCTGGCCAGCGTCAAGGGGGATCCCAAGCCAAGGGCCTAGCTGAGCGCGTTGATGGCGTAGTCGATGTAGGTGTTGGCTTCGGTGGCCGCTTGCCCGGTCAGGCCGTGGTTGGCTTTGATGTAGCGCAGGGCTTCGATAAACCAACTGGGGGAGAGTTCAAAAGCGGCGTTGATCTCGCGGATCCCGGCCAACTGATACTCGTCCAGAGGGCCGGTGCCACCGGCTACCAAGCAGTAGGTGATGTAGCGCAGGTAGTGGCGCACATCGCGGGCGCACTTGTCTTTGCCGGCCTGGGTGTGGCACTGCCCGCCCGGCTGGGTGGTGTAGGGGAACTTAGCGTAAACCGCTTCGGTGGCACCGCGCACCAGCTCGTCGGCACGGCTGCTCAGGACGCGGGCAGCTTCCATGCTGGCGGCAGCTCGCTGAAAACGGCCATTGATGGCTTGCAATTCGCTGTTGCTCAGGTAGCGCCCTTGGCTATCGGCAGTAGCAATGGCGTCAACAATTGGGGTTTGCATGATTCAAAACGCTCCTTTACTTAAGCTCAATGCAAAAACAAAGCAAAAGATTCAAAGTCGTAACTGCAAAATGTCTCAACTGCAAAATCGCTGCAAAAAAGCCACTTTTCCAGGGATCCCCTGTCAACCTAAGCTGCTTTGGATTCCAGAGTGGTCTTCACAACTGGATCCGTCTACAGCAGAAGCTCTGGCCCAAAAGGGATCAAACGACAGCCGCAGCGGCGCGATCGAAGTAGGATTCGATTTCGGCAATCAGAGCGCTGCAATCGCCCCGGGTGATCCCGTTGGGGTCGTTCACCACCGCCACCGCGGCTTTTTTCATCTTTTGGATGCCGTTGGCCACCGAGCTACCGGGGGTGCCCAAGGCTTGATAGGTCTCCCGCAGGCCGTTCAAGCAGCGCTCGTTCAGCACGCTGGCATCTCCGGCTGCCACGGCGTAGGTGATGTAGCGGAGGATGATGTCCATATCCCGCATGCAGGCAGCCACGTTACGGCTGGGGTAGGCAGGGCCACCGGGAGCGTTCAAATTGGGCTCCTCGGCAAACAATTGACGGATGGCATCGGTCACGATCTTAGAAGCATTGCTGGTGAGGCGGTTCACAGCATCCAAACGCTTGTTGCCCTCAGCAATCACCTGCTGGAGAGCCGCAAACTCGTTCTCCCCCAGGAAAGCACCTTTGGAGTCAGCTTGGGCAACCACTTTGCCAAATACATCGTTCATGGTTTTCAATCTCCCTAGCGAAAATAAAAGAGGTTATGAACCCACATTCCCTACCGCCGACCGGAGGACACACGCCAGTCGGAAAGGCGACACTGCTTGGATCCTCAGTGCCGAAGGGCGCTGCTTGGCCTACAGACCCACCGACGGGGTCAAAGCCAAGAGAACCAAGATGAGCCAGCAAAGCCCCTATCCTCCAGCAAAGGTAAGCTGCTGCCGAGGGTAAAGCTACTCCAGGTTGCAATCCAAAGAATTGGACTTGGATCAGAACCCTCAGCCGCTGCCGCCAACCGCAACTGGGCAGAGGGGGAAAAGTCGGCTCCCCTTGTTTCCAGTCTTTTTCTACCGCGAAGGCAGGAAGCGGTTGCATCAAAAAATGTAAATTGCCTTCACCTCGCGCAAAAAGAGTTGGATTGCTTTCCAAGCTGCTTCCCACCTGCGATCCCGGCCAACGCTCTCCATCTTTTTAGCGGGAGTTTTTTACAAAAGAACATGGTACTTTGCTTAGCTTTACAATATAAAGAAAGGTGTCAGCCTCGATCGCGGCCTTGCCGCTTGGCAGGGAGCCATTTTCGGTGTCGGGGCGAACACTCTCAGAAAAGAGACATAATTTAACATTTCCTGAGATCCTTGGATGGGCCTGGGGTTGGGGCAAAATCTGAGAAGGCTTTTCTCGATGCCGGCAATTTTCGGTATACGCCTTTACAGAACTTTTGGATGATTGCCTATGCCTGTCGGGTTTGATCGCACCGCTTCCCCGGAACTGCTACAGATGGCGCGTTGGCTGGCAGGAGACTTCAGCAACCAAGAGCAAGCTTGGGAGAATCCGCCCTTTTTTGCTTCCATCCGGGTGGCCTATCGCCCCTTGCCGGCTCAAGTGTTGGGTGGGATTGGCTTTTATGTGGAGCAAGCTTACAGCGGCCATTTGGAGGATCCCTATCGGCAGGCGGTGGTGGAATTGACTCAGGTGGGCGCCGGGATCCGGATTCGCAACTACCGTCCGCTGGAGCCGCAGCGGTGGCGAGGCTGTGCCCGGGAGAGGGCAGACCAACTGCGCCAACTGAGCGCCGCCGATCTGGCTTATTTGCCTGGGTGCGATGTGCAGGTGCGACGGGAGGGATCTGGCTTTGTGGGCGTGACGGAGCCGGGGTGCCGGTGTTGCGTGGTGCGCAACGGCCAGACTACTTATTTGCAGACCACCTTGCACCTGAGCGAGAGCGAGTTTTGCAGCCATGACCGAGGCATGGATCCCATCACCCACCGGCAGGTTTGGGGGGCATTGGCGGGCGCTTTTCGCTTCCAAAAGGTGGTCGATTGGCAAGCGGAGCTGTTGCTGTGCGGATGATCCAATGCAAGTGAGGTCGAGCCCAAAGGATGAGCCACGGTCGGGGGGGATGTTGCCGGCTCTGATGGTGATGCTGGCTTTGCTGCTGCTCGGTGTTGGATGTGCTGGCCAGGGGGAATCTGTCGCCCCGGTGTTGATCCCTCTCCCGCCGCAAGCGGGAACTGAGTCGATTCCCATGCCGGTGCGCACGCTGGGCAACAGCCGCTTTAAGTTGCTCGGCTTGAACGTGGGGGTGGCCGGGGCCGGCGCGGAGTTGCTCTTGGACACCGGCTCGGCAGGTCTGCGCATTGTATCGGCGGCGGCAGGTCGCTTCGGCCTAGAACGGACGGAGATCCCTTCTACCGTCACCTTTGCCGATGGCACCCAGTTTGTCGGCGTATTGGCCCGTGCCCCCTTCAGCATCGGCGGGATCCCCAGTCGAGAGCCGGTAACGATTCAGTTGATCGACCGCATCGCCTGTGTGGACGCGCTGGTAGCCAATTGCTCAGACAACCTGTTTGGGGTGGGGCGGCCTTTTGCCGGGATCCTGGGCACGTCCCTCGATGAGCGCAGCCCCGATCCGGAGCTGTTCAGTCCGCTCACCCGTCTGCCGGGCAATTTTCGCTCCGGGTACATGATCCAAACGGGCGGCTTCAACTCCACCCAGGGCCTTTTCACGGTTGGCCTGACGGACAACAACACCGCCGGCTTTAATTTCCGGCAGTTTCCCCAAGTGGGGAGCTTTCCCGATGGCACCCCCATCTGGCGGGATGAGGCTTTGCAAGTGGCCTACAGCATCAGCAATACTTCCATCCAAAATGCCCTCAGCCCCACCCAGTTCGACAGCGGCTCTTCCGACATTTTCCTCAACGTCAGGCTGTTGGGAGCAGCTCCCTTCTCCACCTCGACTCTCCCCCCTGGGGCGGAATGGCGAGCAGTGTTGGAGGGGGCTTTCGACTACCGTATTCGAGTTGGCTTTCCGATTACGCCCAGTCGAGATCGAATTTTTGTGAGCGGCAACCAGGGGGTGCAACTGTTGGGCATGCCGCTGTTTTTCAACACTGATGTTGCCTTTGATGTTGAACGGGGTCGGGTCGGCTTTCGCGTGCGTTGAAAAAAAGGAGCTTGTTGCAGGCTGTTACACGGCTGGCCAGATCCAGCTAGCTTTCCCCGGTACCGGCCACATTTCGAGCGGTACTGAAAGGGCAATTAAGGGTTCTGCTTCCCTTTGGTCAGGAAATAGCGGCGGCTGATCCCCTGGGTCAACAAGACAAACAACACCAGGGATCCCTGAATGATGCCGGCCAGCGAAGACTCCAGTTGCAAAGAGAGAGGCAGTTGCAAGCTGCCGATGTTGAGGCTGCTGAAGAAAAAGGCAATCGGCAAAATCAGCAGCGGGTTAAAGCCGGCCAGCATCACCACCAGCAAGGCCAGAAAGCCCAAGTTGCTGGAAATGTTGGGGATGAGACGATGGAACAGAGCCAACACCTGCAAGGCGCCCGCCAGCCCTGCCAGTCCTCCACAGCAGGCAAAGGCCATGAGCAACCTTTGGGTAGCCGGGATCCCCAGCCGGAAGGCAGCTACGGGGTTTTTCCCCACCGCCCGCAACTGCAGGCCAAAACGGGTGTTGTGCACCACCAGCAGCGTCAGGACCAAAGCCAACAGGGCCAGCAGCAACGCCACCGGACTGGCCTCTGACCGCCCCCAGGTGGGCAACCAGAAACGGGGATCCAACAATTCTGTTCCGCTCATGGAAGCCACCCCTGGCCTTTTCCAAGGGCCGAAGATCAGGTACAAGACCCAGCCTTGGGCAACAAAGTTCAGCCCCAGACCGGCGAAGATCTCGTTGACCCGTCCCCACACATTCAGGATCCCGGCCAACAGGCCCCAGCCCGCCCCGCCCAGGATCCCGGCCAAAAGTGCCCAGGTAATGGCCAGTGGCGGTTCCAGGCGCACCAGAAAGGTGGCCGCAATGGCCCCGACCACCATCTGCCCTTCGATGCCCAAGTTGTAGAGACCGGCAACAAAGGTGAACACCAGTCCACAGCAGCAGAGGACAAGAGGAGCCAGCGTCGCCAAAACCCGGCCAAACTGAGCTTCGCTGCCAAAGGCCCCCTGCCACATGCTGGCTGCCACCTGGAGAGGTGAAGCCCCCGCCAACAGGATCACCCCTGCCACAAACAGCAGCGCTGCCAGCCAAGCCAATCCCTGGATTGCCCAGGTGCGCTGCGGAGACAACCACGACTGGCCCGATGCCTCGGCTTCCACCATGCGCCGTCACCTCCTCCCAAGTTCTCAAGGAGCAATGTTTAGAGTTTTGATCGTAAACGCCTCAGGAAGGCTCCCCGCTGGCCGCATCTGAGAGGGAGCGGTGCACCAGTTGCCAGCCCTCCACCTCGGCCAAAGGCTGCAGTCCCAAGTCTTCGATGTCAACCTGTTCTGCCTGCACAGGGGATACCCAAAGGTAGTCTCCATGCTCCCCTTGTTGCAGAGCCTGATCATCCACCCATCTTCCCGGATTGGGCGTATAAAAGGCGATGGCCTGCGCCTGACAGACATCCGGCAAGCCGCTGCGGCCAATATCCACCACGGGAAAACCAGTGTCTGCAGATCCCAGCATCTGTTTCCAGTCCATCTGGGCAAAAGCAGGGCTGAAATTGCCGAAGTCAGGCCGCAGGAGGATGCTCACCATGGCGAGAATCCCGGCAGCTAGGAGTGTGCCCAGCCAGAGCTCCCCGGCATGGTGCAGCACCCGCCGCCAGCTCCAGATCCCTGGCAGCAAGAGGTACAAAAGCCCCATCACCACCAGAGGCCAGGCATGGGGTTGTAGGAGCTGCAGACCGTCTACGCCCAGGCGGACGGCTACCCCCAAACCCAAAAGCAGCAGCCCCACCGCCGCTAACCCCCAGGAGAGCACCTGGGCCAGGTGGGGTCTGTCTCGCCGAGAACCTCGTCCCGCTGTCCCAGTCGAGGCGGTGCGGAGCGGAAACGGCAGAGCTTGATCGAGGACCACCCCCGCCAGCAGAGCCAGCCAGGGATAGAGCTGCACCGTGTAGTAGGGGGTTTTGGTGGGATAAAGCTGCAATAGAACCAAAAGCAGCAGGGGAAAAGACCAGATCAGCAAAGTGGATGCCGGCTTTTGCCGCACCAAGAGAATTCCTCCCACCACCCCCAAAACCGTCCAAGGAAAGCCGTGGGCCGGGATGTGCCAAAAGTAGTACCAGCCGGTGGCATCGGCATGGAAGGGTTCTTGCCCCAGATCCCACACCTTTCCCACCAAGGTGGCCAGCACCTCGGAACCGTATATCCCCATGGCCGGCACCAGCCAGAGGCCAAAGATCCCCAGGCCCAGCAACATCCCCAGCCAAAAGGGGGCGGATCCCAGCCAGTGGCGCCGCTGCTGCACCCAGTAAGGGATCAAAGCCGCTGCCGGCAGCAGGATCATGGCGCTCTTCATCAAAAGGCCCAGCCCAAAGGCCACCCCCACCAGCCAAAACCAAACTGGGTGGCCGCGGCTGCCGTTCACCAGCCCCAGGATCCCCAAGAGCTCCAGGCAGGTCAGGGGCACATCTTGCCCCACCAGCCGCCCCTGCTGTACCCAGAGGTAGCAGAGGGGCAAAACCGCCATGCCCAGCAGGGCCGCCCGTGTCGGCAAAAAAGCCCGCCCAATCCAGCCCACCAGAGGAATGGAGAGCAAAGCGGCCAGGATCCCGGGCAGCCGAGCCGCCCATTCGTTGATGCCGTAGAGGGCAAAGCTGAGGGCCACGCTCCAGGTGAGCAGAGGCGGTTTCTCGAAAAAAGGCTCCCCCAAAAAAGTCGGCCCCAGCCAGTTGCTCCCCCACAGCAGCTCGCGGGCCATCTGGGCATAAAAGCTCTCGTCGCAGCCAGCCAAACTGGGATCCGCCCCCGAAAGCACAAACAGGGGCACCGCCAGGCCCATGATCAACAGGCTCAGGCCCCAAAAGGGCAACAGGTGCGGGTCGCGGCGAAACTGGACAAAAGAGCTGGTTGCCGGCAGGGATCCTCGGCTGGGAGAACTGCCCAGACGGTTAGGTTGGCCGAAAGGACGCATGAGACAAGCCTTCTGGAACGACACCAAGGGGCGGCTCTGACCAAACTAAACTAAACCCTGCGGTAAAGAGATCTGGCTTTTTTTACGGAAGCTCCAGGGATCTAGAGGCGCTCTCCAGCTTATCTGCCAGAGAGGTCAAGCCCTGAAACCAGCCGAAAAACTGCTCGGCATAGGGTTGCAGGGCCGGTTCGAGGTAGTAGAAGTTCTCCCCCCGGTCGGTGAACTCCCAAAACTCCGCAGCCGTAGAGAGCAGCTCTTGGCGGATGCTCTGCAGGCGCGCCGAGGGCTCGTGCTGCATATCCCTGTAGATCAACTTGGCCAAATCCTCCCGCCCACGGCTGAGAAAGTAAGCCGCCAGCCGCACCTGGGTTTTGCGGATCCCGCGCAAGGTATTCTCCTGTTGCTCGCTTTCGGGGTCTTGGTCTAGGCGTAACAAAGCCTGCACAATGGCTTCGGTTGTTTCCGACTGCAGAGCACAGCTCAACTGGGCCAGCCTTCCCAGATCGAAGCCAAAGGTTTCCGAAAGGAAAAAGAGGCCAGCCTTGTAGGCAGTCAAGCTGTAGTAGCGAAAGTAGTCAACAATCTGCAAGACCAGGGCCGACTGACGGTGGTGTAGGGCTGCCTCGGCCAGCAGGCGGTATTGCTTGAGCAGGCTGTAGCCACCGCGGATGTCGCGCGCGTTGATGACAGCCCGCAGGTAGGTGTTGAAAAACTTGATCACCCACCCCGCTACCGTGAGTCGTTGGGTTTCCAGGGCGCGGATCCCCAGCTCCCGGCTGTGAATGGCCACCAGGGTGCTCGCCTGCTGCATGCCGTTTAGCCCCTCGACAAACAAGGCCTGATACTGCCGCAAGATCTTCAGCTCCAGCCAGGATCTCTCTGCCTCGATCTGGCTCAATAGGCCCTTATCCACCGAAGCAAAGTCCGGATCCCGCTGCAGAGCCGCGGTCAAGAGAAACCAGGTGGGGTGCAGTTGTGCTTTGTGCTCGGCATAGAAGATCCATAGAGACTTTAGACTATCCAACGCTTCCAAGAAAATGCTTCCCTCCTGTTGGCGGAGAGCGCTGGTGGCGATGCTTTTGATCTCATCGAGGGCAGCAAGGCAGCGCTGATGAGCTGGCGAACATTGGCCTGTTGGAGAGTGCTGCTCTGTTGCCACACCACGCCGACGCCAGTGAGAGAAACGACTCTCCTCGAACCCGAAATCAGATCCCAATCTTCTGGAGACAAGGGATCCCAGGACGGCCTGCCGCACCTGCTGCTCAATGCGACGGATGATCGAGGTCGGTTGCAAGAAGTTAAACACAAAGCGAAAGTAGGGGATCAGCACCAAAAACGAAGCTGTGCCCAGCAGCAGGTTCAGCCCGATGAGCAGCCCTGGATGTCCGCTGGCGGGATCGTAAAAGCTCAGGGCTATCGAGCTCCACAAACTGACCACATTGGCCAGGATCAGGAAAAAGAAGAGATAGAAGTTGACCTGCTCGCGCAAAAACAGCTCGGTGACCTTCGGGGTGAAGCGATCCGCGCTCAACTGCACCACAATGGCCACCACCGAGAGGGTAACGCCCAACACCCCCGACAACACCTGGGTCAAGGTGGCTACAAATTCTTGCAAAGCCTCTGCATCCTGGGTGGATCCCGTCCAGGCCAGGTTCAACCCGCTCTGGATCCAGCGGTGCCCACCCCAGGCCCAAAGCAAACCTGCTCCCACCCCCGCAGCGCTCCAGGGCAGAAGGCGAGGGCGACGCCCAACACAGTTGGGAGCTGTGTGTATCTCTTTCACGGTGGCTTTTCCCAGAAAGGGGGCGCCTCAATACTCGCTCAGGAGAGCTTCCACAAACTCATAGCTGGAAAAAGGCCGCAGATCTTCCAGCCCCTCGCCGGCGCCGATGAAGCGGATGGGCAAGTGCATCTGTTGTGTAATGGCCAGGGCAATGCCCCCCTTGGCGGTGCTATCCAGCTTGGTCAGGATCACGCCGCTCAGCTTGGCCACTTCGGAAAACACCGCCGCTTGGCGCAAGCCGTTTTGCCCTTGGGTGGCATCCAGCACCAGCAGGCTTTCCACCTTGGCTTCAGGAGCTTTTTTGTCGATGATGCGGCGGATCTTGGCCAGCTCCTCCATCAGGTTTTTCTTGTTTTGCAGACGGCCCGCCGTATCCACCAAGAGCAGCTCGGTGCCCCTGGCCTGGGCGGCTGTGATGGCGTCAAAGACCACCGCCGCCGGGTCAGCATTGGGAGAAGGATTGGCGATCACCTCTACCCCCGCTCGTTCTGCCCAAACCTTGAGCTGCTCCACCGCGGCAGCCCGGAAGGTGTCGGCAGCGGCGATCAAGCAGCGGTACCCAGACTCGCGGGCCACATGGGCAATTTTGCCGATGGTGGTGGTTTTGCCCGCTCCATTCACCCCGACAATCAGCCAAATGTTGAGCGTGCCCCGTTGCGGCGCAAAGGTGGGATCCCCTACCGTCAACATCTGGCGCATCTGCTGCTTGAGGTATTTGACCGCCTCCTCCGGCGGCACCACCTCCTCGCGCATGCGCTTTTGTAGGGCTTGGATGATCCGCTCGGTGGCATCGATCCCCACATCGGCCTGCAGCAACAGGGCCTCAATTTCTTCTACAGCTTTCTGGTCGAGGGGGCCACGGCCTACCAGGGCCTTCAATTGGTTGATTAGGTTGAGGCGGGTTTTGCCCAAGCCTCGCCGCAGCTTTTGCAGCCAAGAGATCTCTTCTACGGAGATCTCTTCCGGTTTGCGCCCTTGGGCCGCCAAGATCTCGGCTGACCAGCGGAAGCCTTCATCGAAGACCAGCTCTTCCGGCCCGGTCTCGGGAGAGGGAGCGACGGCTGGGGTCATCGGCTCCGGCTCTTCCACAGCGCTGGCTTGCAGGGCTTGCAGACGCTCGGCAGCACGGGGAGCCAGATCGAAAAACGAGGGAGCTGCCGCCGGCTGCACAGAGGGTGATTCTGGAGATACCGGTTCTTTTGTTGGAATAGGCTCCGGAGGCGAGGCCGGTGGCTGTGGCTGGAGAGCTTCTGCAGGGATCCCTTCTATTTGCCCATCTGTTTGCTCAAGCGGGACGGAGTCCTTGGCTGGGGCCTCCTGGCCAGCGGCACGGGCCTTCAGGTTGGCATAGGCGGCTTTGGCGAAGGCCAAATAGTCTTCGGGGGAGATCTCCGCTGGCTCCGTGGCCGACGTGGGGTCTGGTGGCGAAGGCTTTGCTTCACCAGGGGAGTCGGTATAGCGGCGGCGAAACCAATCGAAGGCCATAATCCCAATCTCCAGCCAGACTGTTTTTTTCCAGTTTGACAGAGCAGACCCTAGAGCGCAGCCGTAAACTACCCGACTCCGACCGCTCAGCGGTACGGAGCGGGCTTAAGCGCTCCGCGCCGCTGACGCGAAGGGTAGCCCTGCAGTTGGCAAGCCAACCACGGACCTCTAGGCCGGTTTACAGCGACCCCCAAAAGCGCAATCACGTTGGCACCGTTCAAATCTGCATCCCCTTCCCAGCCACAGGCCGGGTTGACACAACGAAAACGCTTCCCTTCCCGTTGCCCAATCCACAAACACCGGTGGCAGGTCTGCGAGCTGTAGGCAGGCGGCACCACCACAACCTGGATCCCTGCTCTGGCAGCCTTGTACTGCACAAACTGCCGCAACTGGTAGAACGCCCCTCGCGCTAGCGGGCCGTAGGCCTCACTGTTTGACCGCCGCCGCTCCGTCTTGCTGCGCCGCTGTTGGTTGGTACGCTCTCTAATTCCAGTCAGGTCTTCCAAGGCAATAAAACTGTGGGTGGCCAGTGCCCTAGCAACAATGGACTTGGAGATGCGATGGTTCACCCAAGCTTGAAAGCGTCTCTCCCGACCAGACAGCCGTTGCAACAGCTCCCGGCATCGACGCAGAGTGCTGCGTGTGCCCTTACTGGCCTTGCGTTGCAGAGCCGCCCTCAACCGGGAGTAGTGGTCTCTGACCTGGTTCAGCTGCTGTCCATTCCAGTGGTCTCCCTCAGAGGTATGGGCAATATCTCTCCTACCCAAATCCACACCAATCGCCTCGGTGGTGTCTCGTGGCTCCGGTGGGTCCTGCTCCACGCCAATCTGGATGAAGTAGGAACCATCTTTGCGCTTGATGAGCGTGGCCGCTTTGGGATGAGAACCCGCAAGCATGCCGCGCTGGTAGTGACCTACATTCAGCTCAAAGCGTTCGCGTCCCTCGACGGTGGTCAGCGACACCGTCCAGTCCTTCTCACGGAAAGAGAAGATGCGGGCATCGTAGGTAACAAAGCCGCCCTTGAAGGCTTTGACCGGACGATTCTTTTGCTGGGCAACCTTGCGGGCAGCGGCCAACCTTCTGCACACCTGTTGTGCCAGGTTGCTGGAGAGCCCAAAGCGGGTACGAATTGCGCGGTAGCAGAGCGATTGAAGCTTGACTGGGTTGACCACCTTCTCTGGTGTGTTTTGGTTGACCCAGTTGAGTGCTTGTGCAAAAGCAGACAAGGTTGCCTCTGGCTTCACGGCTTGCGAAGCAGATACCTTGAGCTTGCAGGAGATAGTTAAAACTTGGGTCATGCTACAACTATACGTCGTCCGCATTCCTCCCGACCCTGACCCTACGGCGGGGCTCCTGCGGTTTCTAGCTGACAAACCGCATCCACCAGAGCTTGGTTGACCAATGGAAACAGCTCCGCCAACTCTTCTGTAGATAGGTTGCCGGTACAGACATTGGCGCGAATATGCCATTCAGCCCACATCTGCGGCGAGGGAGCAGCGGGATCCCGGCCTTCCTCAGAACCTGAACCGCCCACAGGGGCCCGAGGGCGGCTGCGTCCCGACCCAAGGTTCAGCTGCAGTACGCTGTCACGGTTGATGCCGGTCAGAGAGGTTTGGGCTCTTGCCCCTTGAGTCGAAACGAGCGTGAGAGCCAAGACCATCCCAGACAATCCGCAAAGGGCGGCACTACGAAACATGGGATCCTCGCCGGTTAGTAAGAGGCTATAGGGCTCTGTCTTGAGCGGAATTATAGCCACTGTTGTTCCCGTTCTTCTGGGCAGAGCCGACTGGAGCATGCTGACAGCCGCAGGCCAATGCCCGACCACTGCACGCAATGACGGCCCTGCTCATCCTTCAGGGATCCATCGCGGCGGTAGGAAAAGAAATCTTGGGGTTGGCTGAGGGTGCAATGGGGGCTGACGGCAATCTGTTCAGAGGGGATCCCTTGGGCTTGGGCTTGGGCACAATTGACCCAGCGCAGATCCAAACGAACTTTGCCGGGCAGAGGATCCGGCAACAGGGCGGCGCGGGTGTCCAGCCCCAGAGGCAGGCTTTTCAGCACCTGCTCGGCCACTTCTTCTGACACCTGATAGACCGACCCCGAAATAGAAGGCCCGATGGCAACGCGAATCGCGGCGGCAGGGATCCCCGCCTGGAGAAACTCCCGCAGCACCTTGGACAAAATCCCCCCAGCAGTTCCTCTCCAGCCGGCATGAACGGCCGCCACCCATCCTCGACTGGCCAGCAAAATCGGCACACAGTCAGCGGTGCATACCCAGGCAGAATCCCCTTGGCGGCGGGCAATGACTGCATCCGCCTGAGAACGGGTAGAGATCCCTTGACCGGGTCTTTTTTGCCTGAGGGTTTCCGTGCCCTCATCTGCCCAAATCCAGTTGCAGCCGTGCACCTGATGGCCCCACGTGGCCCGTTCAGGAGGCAATTGCAGCCGAGCGGCCAACTGGGACGGGGGATAAGGATGACCTTGGCGAGAGCCAAAAGCGTGAGGCCACTCTGCCAAAAGCTGACACTCCAGCCAGCGCCATCTCCCTGCCTGCCGCCAAACCCACACGGCAGAGCCAATCATTGGCGGGAGCCATGAGACTTTCGTCGTGGGTGGAGATGGCCCAACCGCTCTTCCAGGCACATTTTCAGCTCGGCAGGGTTAAACAGCATCGGCAAAAAATGAATGCTCTGGGTTTCCCGGAAAAAGAACAAAACCGGCAGCGGCGGCCAGAAAATTTGCCAATCCTGCCACTCGCTATAGGGGAACTCGCGGATGCGTTTGGGGCCGCTGTAGACCTGCAGCGCCGTCCTGGTAAAGGCCAGCCCAATCAAAGAGGTCTGCACCATCAAAAACAGGCCAAACAGGCCCACCCCCAGCCCCGCCCAAAAAGAAAGCCAAAACAACGGCACTGCCAAGGCCAGCACCGACAGGCTGAGGCGAAAATCTGGGGTCAACAGGTGGGCAGAATTGGGTCTTGTCATGCCCCGCTTCTCCTGGATTAAGGATCCCAGCCCCATTCTAGGCTGCCTCGGCAACCCTTCGGATCAGAACTGGCAAGACAACTCTTATGCACCGCTCATGCACAAACAGGCCCGCGGGAAAACCGGCATAATACGGATATAGGCAGGGGTGTTGCTAACTTAACTTATACTTTGATACAACCTACAACTTGTCGGGCCATGCCTCCAGAGCCTCTCCTTCCGATGCCAGAGGAACCAACCACGCGGATCCCCCCAGAGGTCTACGAGCGCGGCTCCCAGGCCGAGCTGACTGCGGCCTTTCTGACGGTGATCAGCGGTGCCAATGTGGGCATGACCTTTCCTATGGCAAGTGGGGGAGTTTTGGGGCGCAGCCACCAAGCAGATATTCAGCTATCCGACCACGCCGTCTCCCGGCAGCACTGTCGGCTGGAGAGAGAAGGCGAGGGGTATGTTCTCACCGATCTAGAGAGCCTCAACGGTACCTACGTCAACGGCAAACGCATCAGCCGCATTCTTCTGAAAGATGGAGATCGCATTCAAGTGGGGGCCACCACCCTCAAGTTTGCCCACTACGACGCGGCAGAAGCAGCGTTCTTTTCGCAAATGGCCACTGCCGCCCTCTACGACCCGCTGACCGGCTTGCACAACCGCCGTTTTTTCCTGGAGCAACTGGAGCTGGAGATCCCTTTTGCGCTTCGCCATCACATTCCCCTCCACGTGCTCTATCTGGACTTGGATGGGTTCAAGCAAATCAACGATCGCTGGGGGCACTGGGTTGGGGATCAAACCTTGATCCGGGTGGCACGACAATTGCAGGCCCAAGTTCGTCGCGAGGATCTGCTGGCCCGGCTGGGGGGCGATGAATTTGCCCTCTTGGTACGCGGGATCCCGAACCCCCAAATCTTGGGGTTAAAAGAGCGCTTGCGGCAGGCCGTCCAGTTGCTGTCGGTGCAGGTAGGGGCGGAGACCACCCACCTGAGCTGCAGCGTAGGCATCGCCTCTCTGCTGGAGCTGGGAGAACGAGCCGACCCGCAAAGTCTGCTGGCTGCTGCCGACAAGGCTCTCTACCGAGCTAAGGCCGAGGGTGGCAACCGAGAGCTTTTCCGGTAGCTCAAGGCCAGCCGTTGCAGTTAAGTTTACGACCCCTCTACCAGGCTGGCGTAGGCTTCAGCGCTCATGGTGTCTTCGAGATCTTCGGGGTTGGCGATGCGCACCTTGATCAGCCAGCCATCGCCATAGGGATCGTCGGCAATGCTCTCCGGGCTATCCACCACTGCCGTATTGACGGCCACCACTTCTCCCGACAGGGGGGCATAGAGATCTTCGACCGCCTTGACCGACTCGACCGAGCCAAAGCTCTCGCCTTTTTCAATCTCGGTGCCTTCTTCGGGCAGGCCGACGAAAACAATGTCCCCAAGCTGATCGACGGCATAAGCCGTGATCCCGATCACCGCAATATCATCCTCGACATGGATGTACTCGTGGGTGTCCACGTAGCGCAGGTGGGATGGATACTCCAGGGCCATGCCGGTTCTCCCGTAGAATTCAGTGGATTATTCTAGGGTGAACCCTTGGAGATGGTAAAGGGCGGATCCCCAGCCCGGCCATTCCCCCGCTGGCTAGAGAAACTCCATCAGCAGTCGATTCACGGTTTGCGGCGCCTCTTGCTGTGCCCAGTGGCCGCATTCGGGGATGTACTCCTTGCGCAGGCCGTTGGGGAAAAAGGGATCCATCCCCTCGGTCAGCTCGCGGCTGAGGGCAAAGTCTTCTTCGCCCCAGATGAGCAGGGTGGGGGCGAGGATCTGCCGCATGGGCTGCAAAAACAGGTTCTGCAAGGTGGGCAGGTTAAAAAGCTGGCGGTAGTAGTTGAGGGCAGAGGTGAGCACCTTGGGTTTGGCGAGGGCCTCTTGGTAGAGCTGCAGATCGTGGCGAGTGAAGGCGCTTTTGCGCACCGAGGTTTCTTGGAAAATGCGCCGCACCCAATCTCCCAAATCCCACTGCAGCACCCACTCTGGCAGCCAAGGCAACTGAAAAAAGAACAGATACCAGCTGCGCCGCAGTTGATCCAAGTTGCTCAAGAACTCCCGCCGAAAGCAGGCTGGGTGGGGAGAATTGAGAACGGCCAGCTTGCGGATCTCGTGCGGGAAAAATTGCGCCCAGTGCCAGGCAATGGCTCCCCCCCAGTCGTGGGCCACGACCACCGCCTTCTGGGCCCCAAAGTGATGCAACAGGCCGCGGACATCCTCGGTGAGGGTATCCAGGTCGTAGCCGTGATCCGGTTTGTCGGAGTCGTTGTAGCCGCGCAGGTCAGGGGCCACCACGCGAAATCGCTGCGCCAACACCGGGATCTGGTGGCGCCAGGAGTACCAAAACTCCGGGAAACCGTGTAACAAGATCGCCAGCTCCCCTTCCCCCTGGGTGACATAGTGCAGTTGAATGCCATTGGTCAGGGCATAGCCGTGCCGCCAACTCCCCATCTTGGCAGCCACCTCAGCAGGAAGGCGTTGGATCCCTGCTTCTGTCATCTCCTTTGTTCTCGATTCTGAACCCATGATTTGGTATCCACTCATACTAACCTTTGCCCTTGCTCTTCCTCCCAACGGTGAAGACTTTTTTAGAGGGGTTAGCCAGAGGCACCCTAGGAGAGAGGCTACGGCTGGAGAGGTGCGATGAAGACAGAAGTCCAACGCCCGACCTCTCCCCAGAGCATCGCCATTCTGGGGGCGGGAGCCTGGGGAAGCACACTGGCTCTGCTGGCCCAAGCCCAAGGGCACCGGGTGCAGGTTTGGGATCGGCGCAAGGGTCTGGATCTCGAAGAAGTGCTACCGGGATCCCAAATGCTCATCTCGGCAGTCTCCATGGCGGGGGTGCGCCCTGTGGTGGAAGCGGTGCGCCAGGTGGGGATCCCTCCCCAAGCGATTGTGGTCTCGGCCACCAAAGGGCTGGATCCGCTGCAGCTTCTGACCCCTGCCCAAATTTGGGGGGCCACTTTCCCAGAGCAGCCCCTGGTGGTGCTTTCAGGGCCCAACCTTGCGGCGGAAATCCGTCAGGGCTTGCCGGCAGCGGCAGTGGTGGCCAGCCGGGAACCCTGGGCAGCTATGCAGGTACAACAGGCCCTGGCTTCGGAACGGTTTCGCCTCTACACCAGCAGCGATCCCTTGGGGGTGGAGCTGGGGGGCACCTTGAAAAATGTTATCGCCATCGCTGTTGGAGTGTGTGACGGCTTGCAACTGGGGGCCAATGCCCGTGCGGCTCTGGTCACCCGCGGCCTGGCAGAGATGATCCGGGTGGGATCCAAGCTGGGGGCGCGACCTGAGACCTTCAACGGCCTGTCGGGGCTGGGAGATCTGCTGGCCACCTGCCACAGCCCTCTGAGCCGCAACTACCGGGTGGGCTACGGATTGGGCCAGGGTAGTCCTTTGTCCCAGGTTTTGGCCGCCATCGAGGGCACCGCCGAAGGGGTTTACACCGCCCCTGTTGTGGTCAAGATCGCCGCCCAACACGGGATCCCGGTGCCCATTACCCAAGAGGTTCACCGGTTGCTGCAGGGGCAGACCACTCCCACTGCCGCCCTGGCCAGGCTGATGGAGCGACAACTGACCTCGGAATAGGCCCCTCACCCCCTGCCCCTCTCCCAGAGGTGCCCAAGCGCTCCGCGCCGCTCACGCGACCACCCCCTGCCCCTCTCCCAGAGGTGCCCTCACCCCCTGCCCCTCTCCCAGAGGGAGAGGGG